>JAFTVY010000013.1 GCA_017465545.1 Ruminiclostridium sp. | reverse complement strand
CACCCTTCAGGGTATGTCCCCGACGCCCCGAAAAAAGCGGCGTCCCCGACGCCCCGCTCGTTTCTTTTGTTCTACACATTATATATTATTTGATTTCAGAGCGTGCATACCACGCTCTTTTTTTGTCCATTTGGTAACTCATCGTAGGAAGGCTGTAGGGTGCGGCAAGCAATCCGAAGGATTGCGGCACCCTTCAGGGTATGTCCCCGACGCCCCGAAAAAAGCGGCGTCCCCGACGCCCCGCTCCTTTCTTTTGTTCTACACATTATACATTATTTGATTTCAGAGCGTGCATATCACGCTCATTTTTTTGCCCTGATTTTGATTTTTTTGTGAAAACTATGGAAATTTACACAAAGATGTGCTATACTAATAAAGTATGTAATCTATTAAAACGAAAGGACTGCATTAAAATGGAAAATATAATCAACCGCAGAGAGCTTGCCAAAGGCGTATACTTCAGCAGTATCACCGATGAAAGATACAAGAAGAATTATATTTCAGTTTGCTTTTATCAGCAGCTCAGCGAAGAAACGGCAACGGAAAATGCAATAGTACCCTATATCCTTGCAAACAGAAACGCCGTTTATCCTACCTATAAACAGCTTAAAAACAAGCTTTCCACTCTCTATTCATCAAAAATAGGCACCTCCTCAGGCAGAAAATACGACCTTAATTTCAACGGACTTACAGCGTATTTCCTTGATGACGTCTATGCTCTTTCCGGTGAACAGATAACCGAGGAAATAACGGATATACTGATAGACTGTATCTTCAACCCGCTTTTAGAAAACGGAACCTTCCCCCAGAAGGTACTGGAGCTGGAAAGACCTCTCCTTATCGATGATATCGAATCCGTGATAAACGATAAGCGCTCCTATGCAATAAATCAGGCGGTAAAGCTTCTTTGTGAAAATGAGCCCTTCGGCGTTGACGCACAGGGCAATGCCGATAAGGCAAGAGCTCTTACCGTAGAGGATGCCCTCAGAGCCTACAAGAGAATGCTCCACAACACCCATTGCGAAATTATGTGCGTAGGCTGTAACGATTTTGAAAAGGTAGCAGAAAAGTTTGCAGCTGCCTTCTCAAAGGTAGAAAGAACGGATATCAGCGATTATTCACTTGCTATAAGTCCCATCAAGGAGCAGGTAAAGGAATACACCGAAAGACTCAGCGTAAACCAGAGCAAGATGGTACTCGGTATCAAGTCCCACAGCGAGGATACGGCGGCTCTCGTAATGCTTCAGAAAATTTACGGCGGCACGACCACATCAAAGCTCTTTATGAACGTACGTGAAAAGATGTCTCTCTGTTATTACTGTGCGGCATCCTACAACGATATAAAGGGACTTCTGCTGGTTGACTGCGGTGTTGAAAATGAAAACATCGAAAAGGCAAGAGCAGAGATTCTGCATCAGCTTGACGAAATAAAGAACGGCAACATCACCGACGAAGAGCTCGAACATGCAAGAATGGCAGTACAGAACAGCTACAACAGTATAGGCGATAGTGCTCACGGTGTAGCAGGCTGGTATATCGACCACATCATAAAGGAAGATATCGAAACACCCGCCCAGGCGCTTGAAAGATATCTTGCAGTAAGCAAGGAAAGAATAATAGAGGCGGCAAAGAGTATGGTACTGGATACAGTCTACGTTCTTACCTCTCTTGAAGATAACGGAAAGGAGCAGGACTGATATGGAAAAGATAAGAAACGAAAGAGTCCGTGAGGAATATTTCCGCTTAAAGCATAAAAGCGGTGCGACAATCCTGCTTTATCCTATGAAGAAGTATTCTACAGCCTACGCCCTTTTCGGCACAAAGTACGGTTCAGTAGATACCACCTTCAAGACTAATGCAGACGAGGATTTCATAACCGTACCCGAGGGTATTGCCCACTACCTTGAACATAAGCTCTTTGAAAACGATGAATGCGACGCCTTCCAGCTTTACGCAAAGACAGGTGCCAGTGCAAACGCCTTCACAAGCTTTGATAAGACGGCATACCTTTTCTCCTGCTCACAGAAGTTTGAAGAAAACCTCGAAATCCTTCTTAACTTCGTTCAGGAGCCTTACTTCACAGACGAAACAGTAGCCAAGGAGCAGGGGATCATCGGTCAGGAGATCCGTATGTACGAGGACGATCCCGGCTGGAGAGTATTCTTCAACTGCCTGCAGGCACTCTATCATAAGAACCCCGTCAGAATCGACATCGCAGGTACAATTGAAAGTATCGCAAAGATAGACAAGGATCTGCTCTACAGATGCTACAACACCTTCTATAACCTCAATAATATGGTTATTGCAATCGCAGGTAATTTTGACGTAGACAGAACTATAGAAATCTGCGACAGACTGTTAAAATCCTCAGAAGATCCCGGTCTTCAGGTAATAGTTCCCGACGAGCCTTCTACAGTAAAAGAAAAGCGCACGGTACAGAAGCTTTCCTGCTCAATACCGCTTTTCAATATCGGCTTCAAATTCCCCGCATACGAAGGTGCAGAGCGTTACAGAAACTTCATTATCTACAATATCCTTATGGAAATGTGTCTTGGAAAAAATTCCGACTTCTATAACACCCAGCTTGAAAAGGGAATCATCAACGATACCTTCAACGTGGGAGTGTTCTGTGGCAGAGGCTATTTCACGGTAATTGCAGACGGTGAGTCAAGAAATCCCGACGCAGTTATGGAAGAGGTTACAAAGGAGCTTTACCGCATAAAGCAGGAAGGTCTTAATGAAGAAGAATTCATCACCATCCGCAATATGACCTACGGAGATCTTGTTGCCTGCTTCAATAACGTAGAATCCGTTGCAACCAATATGCTGGATTATGAGATAAACGGCATCGGTATCTACGATGGAATTGAAATAGCGGCAACGGTAACCTTTGAGGATATAAAGAAGGCACTTTCTGAAATGGATATAGACAACAGCGCCATTTCTATAATTGAGCCTGTAGAATAAGAAAGGACAGAAAAAAATGAACGGAATGTTTAATTTACTTGCCGAGGCGGTTACGGATAAAATAGAATTCCCGAACCTTTTCAGCGGCTCTATTGCTATAAACAGAGTAGCCTTCAACCTTTTCGGCATGGACGTTTACTGGTATGGAATCATCATTGCTCTTGGCGTAATTCTCGCCTTTATCTACGCAATGAAGAGAACAAAGCAGTTCGGACTTATCGGTGACCACGTATTTGACGTAGTTTTCGTGGCTATTATCTTTGGCTTTATCGGGGCAAGAGCATATTACTGCATATTCATAAATGCAGAGATAAACTTCTTCGATTTACGCCACGGCGGACTTGCCATCTACGGCGGTATAATAGGTGCGGCTTTAGCGGCTGCGGTTATGTGTATCATCCGCAAGGTAAAGCTCCCCGCACTCTTTGATTTAGGCGGTCTTGGACTGCTTATCGGTCAGGGTATAGGCAGATGGGGCAACTTCGTTAATCAGGAGGCTTACGGCGCTCCCACAGCAGGTACACTTCCCTGGGGTATGTACGGTACCATTATAGACCAGGATCCCATAGTAATAGCAATGCAGGCTAAGCTTGATGCGGCAGGCGAGGGAGTATTTGCCCTTGTGCATCCCTGCTTCTTATATGAGAGCCTTCTTTGTTTCGTCGGCTTTATCCTTCTTCACATCTGGTCAAAGAAGCTGCGCACCTTTGACGGTGAGATATTCCTGCTCTACGTAATGTGGTACGGCACAGGCAGAGCCCTTATCGAAGGACTCAGAACAGACAGCCTTATGTTAGGCGATATAAGAGTATCCCAGCTTGTAGGCGTTGTTTCAGCGGTTGTAGCTCTGGTACTGCTTATAGTATTCAAGATTAAGCTTTCAAAGAAGAACGGCTACGTAATCTATTGCGAAACAGCTGAGTCAAAGGAAAGACTTGAAGCCTACGAATTAAGACAGACCATCCTTGAAGAAAAGGCAAAGGCTAAGAAGGCTATGAAGAACGCTGAGGAAGTAGCTCCCAGCATCCTTGCCGACGGCACCGAGGATATAACGATAGACAGCGACTACGTTCCCGATACGGAAAATAAATCGGAAGAATCCGACGAGGGAGAAACCGAAGAAACAGAGGAATCAGAGGATTCCGACACAGAAAACGAATAAGGAGAGCAAAATTATGAACATCATCGACGGAAAAGCAGTATCCGCAAAGGTAAAAGAGAATATCAGAGCAGAAATTGAAATAGAAGGCCTTGAAGTTGGTCTTGCAGTTATCATAGTAGGCAACAATCAGGCAAGCCGTGTTTACGTAAACAACAAGAAAAAGGCTTGTGAAGTGTGCGGAATGAAGTCCTTCGAGTACGCCCTTCCCGAGGAAACCACAGAAGAAGAGCTTTTAGAGCTTATCGATACGCTCAATAAGGATCCCAAGGTAAACGGCATCCTTTGTCAGCTTCCCTTACCCCGTCACCTGAATGAAGAAAAGGTAATCGAAGCAATCAGCCCCTTAAAGGACGTTGACGCCTTCCACGCAGTTAACGTAGGTAAGATTATGATAGGCAACTATGCGTTCCTTCCTTGCACCCCCGCAGGCGTTATGGAGCTTATCCACAGCACAGGCACAGACGTTTCCGGTAAGGAATGTGTTGTAATCGGACGCTCAAATATAGTAGGCAAGCCTATGGCTATGCTTTTACTTCACGAGAATGCAACAGTTACCATCTGCCACTCCAGAACAAAGGATTTAGCAGAGGTATGCAGAAGAGCTGATATTTTAGTCAGTGCAGTAGGTAAGGCTGATTTCGTTACCGCCGATATGGTAAAGGACGGCGCAATAGTTATCGACGTTGGTATGAACAGAAATGCAGAAAACAAGCTCTGCGGCGACGTAAAGTACGACGAGGTAGCTCCCAGGTGCTCTTACATAACTCCCGTTCCCGGTGGTGTAGGCCCTATGACGATCGCAATGCTTATGAAGAACACTCTTATGGCAAAGCGCCTGCAGATGAGCAATGAGTAATTCCGGTAATAAATATAAGGTAAAAGCAAAAAATGCAAGGATAACTACAAAGGGCGGTCAGAAAAGATTTCTGATAAACGCCGCAGTACTGGCAGGAGCTTGTCTGCTGCTCATCCTTCGTATGCCTTCCTGGGGAGTAGCTCAGGTGGTGGTGCTTGTTATTCTGGCACTTATCACAGCCTTTCAGCTGGTGCTTTACTTTAAATTACGATAAATGCTTTATACTATATAATAAAATATAAGCATAAAATAAAAAAATTAATAAAATTTTATAAATCCCTATTGACAAGCGTACGTATTTGTGATACAATTATAGTACCTCATTAGGGGTTTATTTTTTTGTGCCATTTTTTACAGCATAAAAAAACACCCCCGCAGAAGCAAAAGGCGACTGCATCGAGGGAGGCTAAAGCCCATAAGGGCAAAAAAATAGGAGGTGCCGAAAAGTGAGAGTTAAAATTACCCTTGCGTGTACAGAGTGCAAACAGCGCAACTACAACACCAAGAAGAACAAGAAGAACGACCCCGACAGACTTGAAATGACAAAGTATTGCAAGTTCTGCAGAAAGCATACTCCACACAAGGAAACTAAGTAAGGAGGATTATGATGGCAAACGAAAAGAGCCTGACAAAAGAACAGGCAAAGGAAAAGAAGGCCAACGAGTTAAGAAGCAAAAAGGCTGCCTTAGCTAAGAAGCCCAAGAAATCCATCGTAAAATACTTCAAGGATTTAAGATCCGAGTTCAAAAAGGTTGTGTGGCCAAGCAAGAAGACTGTATTCAACAACACAGTAGTAGTTCTTATCACACTGATTGTAACAGGTATTTTTGTTTGGGGCATTGATACGCTCTTTGCTACTCTTTTAAGATTAGCTCTGGGTCTTAGTGTATCAGCCTAAAAGTATTTAAGTAGGAGGGACTTATAAGAATGTCTGAGGCAAAATGGTATGTTCTCCATACCTATTCCGGTTATGAAAACATGGTTGCTGACAACATCATGAAGCTTGTTGAAAACAACAACCTGCACCATTTAATCGAAGAAGCAATGGTTCCTACGGAAACAGTGGTAGAGGAAAGGAACGGCAAGACACACGAATACAAGAGCAAGCTCTTCCCGGGCTATGTTTACGTAAAGATGGTACACACGGATCAGTCCTGGTACATCTGCCGTAATACAAGAGGTGTTACAGGCTTCGTAGGTCCCGGATCAGAACCTATTCCGCTGACAGATGCCGAAGTAGCAAATCTCGGTATCGCAAAGAAGACAACTTCTGTTTCATTCGCAGTAGGCGATACAGTAAAGATAGTAAGCGGTACGCTTAACGGTATGGAAGGCAAGGTAGACGAAATAGACGAGGCAAACAACACAGTTTCCCTTACAGTTTCAGTCTTCGGACGCCAGACATCAGCAACTATCGAAATTTCTGCTGTACAGAAGCTTGATATTTAAGTTCTAATTGTTTTTATTGGAGGTAGAGTTAAAATGGCTCAGAAGGTTACAGGATTTATCAAATTACAGATTCCTGCCGGTAAAGCAACACCGGCTCCACCTGTTGGTCCTGCATTAGGTCAGCACGGTGTTAATATCATGGCATTTACAAAGGAATTCAACGAAAGAACAAAGAACGACGTTGGTCTTATCATTCCTGTTGTAATCACAGTATATGCCGACAGAAGTTTTTCATTTATTACAAAGACTCCGCCTGCTGCTGTTCTTATCAAGAAGGCATGCGGAATTGAAACAGCATCCGGAAAGCCCAACAAGGACAAGGTTGCCAAGATCACTAAGGCTCAGGTTCAGCAGATTGCTGAAACAAAGATGCGTGACTTAAACGCAGGCTCTATCGAAGCCGCTATGTCTATGATCGCAGGTACAGCACGTTCAATGGGTATTACAGTAGTAGACTAATTAAGATTTTTGACAGTGGGAGGATTTATTCCGTTTGACCACAAGGAGGATAATGAATGAAGCAAGGTAAAAGATACGTTGATAGCGCAAAGCTTATCGACAGCACAAAAGCATACGAAGCTAACGAAGCACTCGACTTAGTTTGCCAGACAGCAAAGGCAAAGTTCGATGAAACAGTTGAGCTTCACATAAGACTCGGCGTTGACTCCCGTCACGCTGATCAGCAGGTAAGAGGCGCAGTTGTTCTTCCTAACGGTACAGGTAAGACAGTTCGCACACTCGTATTTGCTAAGGGCGACAAGATTCAGGCTGCTGTAGACGCAGGTTCTGACTACGTTGCTGATGATGATACAGTAAAGAAGATTACAGACGGTTGGATGGATTTCGACGTTGTAATCGCTACACCCGATATGATGGGCGTTGTTGGTAGACTCGGTAAGGTTCTCGGTCCTCGTGGCCTTATGCCTAACCCCAAGGCTGGTACAGTTACTCCCGACGTTGCAAAGGCTGTTGCTGATGCAAAGGCTGGTAAGATCGAATACCGTCTTGACAAGTCCAACATCATTCACTGCCCCATCGGTAAGGCTTCCTTCGGTAAGGAAAAGCTCGAAGAAAACTTCAACGCTCTTATGGACGCTGTAGTTAAGGCTAAGCCTGCTGCTGCTAAGGGTACTTACCTCAAGAGCTGCACAGTTTCTTCTACAATGGGACCTGGCGTAAAGGTAAGCACAGTTAAGTTTGGTGTATAATTTATAAACACGATGGGCGATGTTAAAAAGCCCTGAAAAAGGAAAAGGACCTCAGTGTGAGGTCCTTTTTTGATTGTATCAGCAGTAAGCGGATTTTTGAACTATAAATAAATTCATCTGAAGGTGAATGTAATATGAAGGTGTTGTTCCAGGTTATAATTGCAGATCAACCGATCTGATTATTCACGCTGTTTTCTTTTTCATATATTTTTATAAAGAAATTAAACTCGGCTACAAGGCAATGTGTAATTGCTTTGCTTCGTTATTTTCAGTTAGCTGTATCGGAATAATCCTTCCATATTTCTGTAATATTTCCTTTTCCGCCATGCTTATTATATATATCGTCGAGTAGCATAGCGTATGTATATTCTCCGTTCTCCCATACCTCTCGGTATCTTTCACGTACCTCTATTGTTATGCCGTTTCCGAGTGACTCAGCTATGTAAATATTTTCCTCATCAAATCCCACCACCAATGCAATATGACCATCACATCCTATCGTGTCACCGACCTGCAGACGACCGCTTCTCATAAACTCCTCATCAAGCATTACACGCTCGCCGATGTCGGAATATTCTTTTTCGTAGTCGGGTGTTTCGCCTGCACCAATATCTCCCAGTGGCACTCCTCCGTTCAAAAAGCACCATGATATAAAGCCCGAGCAATCCATTCCGTTCGAATACTGCGCTCCTGGAATAAGTCCGAAGGCGTCCTCCCAGTTTGTCAGTGGCTCTCCCCATGTGGCAGGACCGTACAGTATCTTGCTTTTATCCAATTCGTCAAACTTGCTGTGTGTGAGGTAAAGTCCTATATGATAAAATCTGCCCTCACCATCACAGACAGGTCTGTTGGGCTTGGCGTCAAGCCTTCCGTTTTCATAAAAATACGGGATCTTATATTTGAACTCAAGAGGGATGAATCTTGCCGCCGCAACAACCCCTGCACGTGTACCGTAGCCTGCCGTAGCAACACGGCTTTCGAGCACAGCGTCGATAATTGCACCCTCTGTCTCGTTATACTGTTGTGGCGGCAAAAGTGGCTTATACTCTGTTATCTGCGGAGCTCTGAGCAGATCCGTCACTATAATATCCAGTGAATCCGATATACCGTTTGAGGTACTCACGGTAATGGTGGTTCTACCTTCCCCTACAGCGGTTACAAGTCCGTCCTTTACCGTTGCAACCTCGCTGTTACCGCTTTTCCACAAAAGAGTCTCGTCGGGAATTCCTACCGTTTCAAGCGAAACAGTCAGAATATTGTACATTCCCACATTCATATATGGATCTGCCGTGTTTATCTTCACGGAGGTTACTGCATCAACCACTATATTGATGGTGTCCGATGCAATATCTTTTCCGTACCTGTTTGAAAGATATACATTGTATCGTCCTGCGGAAAGCTGTACACTGACTGTTCCTGAATCCGCTTCTATCCACTCGTCGTAATTATCCGGCGCTGTAGCATCCTGCTGACAGATGTAGCATAAAAGCCCCTCGGTAGTGCCATCGGTATTACTACATAACACAGTAAGCGTTCGTGTAAAATCATCGCTGATTGAATTCGAAACAGACAAAGACGGCTTTGCAGGTTCTCTTGATGTCCGGGATGGGCTTTCTTCGGGCTGCGCAGAAACGGGATTGCCGTTGTTCGTCTGAGGTATCGCATGGCAGCAGCACAGGGATATAATTGTACAAAGCGTAATTATCACATAAGCTGTCAATGTCGCAAATGTGCGGAATAAACGCTTCTTTTTTGGTCTTGCTTTTCCAATATCGGGTTTGTTAGTATTGTTAAGCTCAGCGCAATGTAAGGTCTGTTTCATATCAATGCCGTCCTTTTGATTTCTGTAATTATAGTGTCTTTTCAGATACTAAAATCCGTGATTCGCTACCTGTGGATTAAGTATAAGTATACTATATATTTAATGGAAAATCAATTACAGAACGGTTACAATTTGGTAACAATTTGGTAACATTTTCAAGAGTTTACGAGTGTATTGTCATAAATCATAAACAGAGCTATCATTTATACTGAAAAATATATTTCATCCCTACTACAAAATTTGCACTCACTTAAAAGTGCCTATTTTTTGAGGGTACACAAATTCGCTCAATCCCCGGTATTTTGTACTCTTTAGAAAATAAGCTGTATAGATATATAGAACACAATGCCCCTGAGCTATTTGCTCAGGGGCGTATTTTTGCAATATTAATACTCCGTGAAGTTTTCTCAACGGAGCGCTGTCTATAAACGGTTTGTTTATCTTTCTCTTGGAATTGCGATTTTAGATTCATTCTTTTTTCGTATTGTAAATCCTGTTACAAAGTACATATTATTATATATATACACTTTACACTCCCTATTACCCAAAACTCTTTCAGGAGTGCGAATATAACCGCTTGCTTTGCAATAGTGTGTCTTGTTTCTTTTATATTCTATATTTAAGATGATGTTCTTTTTATGATTTCGTGAAATTTCAGTTCCTTTGTATACTCCATACATTGAAAATGAAATTATTTTCCCATTATAGCATTTTCCGTGTGTTATTATTTTATTGATTTTGTATACTTTCAAAAAAATATTTACCATATATACGATAAAAGGAACAGCACACGCTCCTGCACAAATGTGAAGGACAACACTTTTTAAAAGAGTAGCATCGAACCTATTGATATAATTGTAAAATATAATTTCCATTATGCCAAAAACAAAAATGCCGACTAATATAAATAAAATTCCTAAAACAATGTTTACGAATTTGCTGTAAGCATACATTCTTGATGGATTTATAATTTCTTTTTGTTGTAAAAATCTGTTTTTTGAGTGCATTTCTTATCTCCTGAAACACTTTACAAAAATCCCCCGACTTTCGTCAGGGGATTAAGCTTTTAAATTATTCAGCAGAGCTTTCTGTAGACGTTGTAGAAGCTTCAGAAGATGTAGCCTCGCTTGTTACAGAAGAAGTAGCGCTTGTATCTGAAGAAGTTGTGCTGCTTGTATCAGATGTACTGCTGCTTGTTGTAGAAGACGTTGCGCTGCTTGTTGTGGATGACGTTGTGGAAGAGGTATTGCTTTGGCTCTTGAAGTTTCCGCTGTACATAACAATGAAGTTAACTACAAGTGCAACAATGAAGAACGTGAAAGCGGCTGTCTTTGTAAGCTTGTTGAGCTTAGCTTCGTTTGATCTGCCTGCATTCTTCTGATAGTAGTTATCAGCACTACCACCTGCGATTGTCTGTGACATACCCTGCTTTGTATCCTGCATAATTACAACTAATACGATAAATACACAAGCTATGATAAGTATAATAGCAGCGATTATCTCTATGATTCCCATTTTTTTAGTCCTCCTTATAGGAAATGGCTTAAGCCAAGTTATAATATTCTAACACGTACAAATTATTATACCATAATTAAATAGGAATTGCAAGTGTTTTTTGCGAATTTTATAATTATTTCAGGGCTTTTTTTCCTATATCCTTGCGATAGTGTGCCTTTTCAAAGGAAATCACGTCTACAGCCTTATAAGCCTTGTCGAGAGCTACCTTCAAATCCTCACCCGTAGCGGTTACACCAAGCACTCTGCCGCCTGCTGTAAGGAACTTGCCGTCTTCAAGCTTTGTACCTGCATGGTATACAAAGGTATCAGCCATACCGCACTGACCCATTTCATCAAGACCATTCATAACTTTGCCGGTCTCATACTTTTCAGGGTAGCCGCCGCTTGCCATAACAACGCAGGCACAAGCCTTTTCGCTCCACTTGATATCAAGCGTATCCAGCTTTTCTTCCCATACAGCTTCGATAATATCCATAATATCGGTTTCAAGTAAGGGGAGAACTACCTGAGTCTCAGGATCACCAAAACGGCAGTTGTATTCGATAACCTTCGCACCCTTGGGAGTAAGCATAAGGCCGAAGTATAAGCAACCCTTGAAGGGTCTGCCCTCAGACTGCATAGCCTTTATTGTAGGCATAAATATCTTTTCCATGCACTCTGCCTTGATGTCGTCTGTGTATAAGGGGTTGGGAGCAATTGTACCCATACCGCCCGTGTTAAGGCCTTCATCGTTGTCATAAGCACGCTTGTGATCCATTGATGAGATCATAGGCTTTACCGTCTTGCCATCTGTAAATGCAAGAACCGTAACCTCAGGGCCTGTCAAGAATTCTTCTATAACTATCTCACTACCCGACTTACCGAATTTGCCGTCAAGAAGCATAGAGTTTACAGCGTCCTTCGCTTCCTCCATATCCTTTGCAATAATTACACCCTTACCAAGTGCAAGACCGTCACACTTGATTACAGCAGGGAAGCTGTTCTGCTCTTCGATATACTTTATAGCCTTGTCAGCGTCTGTAAAGGTTTCATACATAGCTGTAGGAATGCCGTATTTCTTCATAAGAGCCTTGGAGAATACCTTGCTGCCTTCAAGGATAGCCGCATTTGCACGAGGACCAAAGGTCCTGAAGCCTTCCTCGTTCAGTCTGTCAACCATACCAAGCACCAGCGGATCGTCAGGTGCTACAAATACGTAGTCAGGGGAGAGCTTCTTTGCAAGCTCTACACAGCCTTCAATGTCAGTAGCCTTGACAGGGAAGCATTCAGCGTATTTTGATATACCACCGTTACCGGGTGCCGCATAAAGGTTTCCTACCTTTTCAGACTTTGCAAGAGCCATCACGATAGCGTGTTCACGTCCGCCACCGCCTATTACAAGTACGTTCATCTTTTCCATTTTTAATTTCCTTTCTTTTTAAGTTATTCAATAATAAGACCAAGCAGCTTTGCAAACGTAGCCGCCTGATAAACGTCAACTGTTGCGCCTCTGAGCTCCGCACCATTATCCGAAACCACAAGCCCGTCAATAATGCAGTCCGTCAGATTTATATCCTTTAAAGGCGTTTTAAAAAAAGTAGTCTTTATCAGCTTTACGTTCTTCAGGATTATATTCTTTATTTCTGCCGAGCAGAAGAGCGATGATGAAAAATCACAGTCGGTAAGCTGTATATTTTTCAGCTTCGATTCGTTATAATCCGTAAGCTCCGAGTTAGTGTTCTCATAGACTACGTCAGTCTGTACCGTTTTTCTGAAACTGCTCCCCACAAGCTTCGAGGAGATGATGTGACAATTTCTGAAATATGTATTGTTAAAATTGCAGTTGGATAAATCGCAACCCTTTATTATAACGTTTATAAAGGTGCAGTCGGAAAAATCCGAATTTACCAGTCTGCAGTTTTCTATTACCGAGTTTTTAATATATACCTTTGCGAAGGAGAGTCCGCTTTCTGCCAGTCTGGAAAGTCTTACAGAATCAAAATCCGTTTCGTACTCCTCTGCATAGGATATTTCATAACTGAGGTCTGTAATCTCCCTCAGATTATCGGGTATAACAGGTGCTTTTATCTTCATATATTATAACCCTTGCGAAAATCTGTCAAACTGTGGTTCAGGCTTCGGCGGATCGTTCAGAATATAAAAGGGTGTTTTCTGAGGAGTAAGCTGTTCACCTCTTAAAATCGACAGATATTTGTATTTGTCAGATCTGTATTTAGTCTTTACCGATACGATAAAGCCTATCTTTCTTCTTGTTATCGGATGGAGGAGAAATTCATAGCTCACACCCTCCACGTCCTCATATTTATAATTTCTTGCACATCCCTTTGTTACAAGAGAAAACTGCTTGCTTGTAATGGTATAGGTCCATTCCTTGCCGGCATACTGCATTCTTACTACCGGTATCAGAAGGATACACAGAGCAATGACGATTCCGTCAATAACCATAGAAACAGCGCCGTTTATAATTCTTCCTGACAAGACAAGCAAAAAAATGATAACCACTAAAAATATAACTATAGTAAGAGTGATTCTTAAAACGACGTTTTCCGGCACTTCTCTGAACTTTCCTGTAGTTCTCTGATCGAATCTGCCGTATGCAATTTCGCTGTAATGTCTGTCCATATTACCACTTCCTGCTTCGCGTTTCGCTTTTTAAAAGCTCCTTATACATATTGTCTTCCTGCTGTTTTATATATTCCATTCTCGCCTTCATCTGACCAAAGGGAGTATCCTCTTCCTTTGCGTTTATAGTAGGCTTCGGATAGTAGAATTTAATATTGTATATCTGCTTTTTCGTCGATATATGTGCGTCATAGCCTATCTGTCTTCCAAAGGAGGTAATAGGAACAATACCTATAGAGGTTATATCGCTGTAGCAGATGTAATCCTCTCTGTTTTTACCTGAAAAGCGAGCGCCCTTGTCATCGATCTCATATCTGCATTTTGTTCCTGCACACAGTATTCTTGCAATAAATATGGCACCGAAAATCAGAAATGCACTTATACCAAGGATTATGCACAGTGAGATAAAATTGGATTGCCAACCATCAACGTAAAAGCACGTAAACACGCCTTTCATAACCCCAAATATCAGAGCTATGGTAACTATTGTAATTATAGTGCCGATGAGCTTCGTATTTGGCTTACTGTCTATAAACGTTCCCGTCTGCTTTGTTGATCTGTGATCGATATACATAGGTTCAAGTCCTCTTTTAAAGCAAAATCGGTACAGAATCGGTCATTCTGTACCGATTATCATTGTGTGGTACGGTTACTTTAATTCAAAGGTGTATACGATTTCTCCCGCAAGCTCAACCATCTGGTCGGCTATCGGATCCTTCGGATATACAATGTTTATATTGTAGAAATTCTTTTCATCCTGAAAAGCCATCTGAGCAAGATAGTTGCCGTAGGGAGAACTGATGATTATACAGTAGGTTTCTCTACCCTGAAAGGTTATGGTGCTGTCTCTCATAAAGGTAAAGCCCATCTCTTCATACATTTTGTCTATTCCATCAGTAACCTCGGAAAGGGTGCCGTAATCCGTTCCGGCATTTTCAACTACCTGAAAGGATACCAGCAGACCTGCCTCTTCGACACTTTTCGGATCGGCAAGCGCATAACTGCAATCATTTTCGTTACTTGCACAGCATTCCCATTTTTCACTCGGTGAAACCGTAAAATACTCATTTTCGTATTTTAAAGGAAGCCTTTCCTCTGTAAATGAGCTGTTATCAGAATCCGTGTCCGGTCTGTCGGAGGAGCTTGTTTTGTTGTCCTCCGATTCTGTAACGGAACCGCTTTCAGGCGTTATCTCTGTCGTGGGCTTATCTGTAGCAATACTTATAGTATTCTCTGTTACGGAATCCTCCTGAGATTCATCAGTATCCTTATCCAGTCCCAGAATAAAATCCTTGACGTTTTCCAGCTTTTCCTCGGAAATATCCTTCGCACCCGAACAGCCGCACATAACGACCGCCATAATGACCGCTAAAGCGGATAAAATGCTTTTTCTCATAACTGTATTAGTGGTGGAACAGTCTGATGCCTGTAAACGCCATAGCAATACCGTACTTGTTGCAGGTATCGATAACGTTATCGTCACGGATAGAGCCACCGGGCTGTGCAATATATTCTACACCGCTTCTGTGTGCTCTTTCAATGTTGTCACCGAAGGGGAAGAAGGCGTCAGAGCCTAATGCAACACCCTTCATAGTGTCAAGCCAAGCTCTCTTTTCTTCTGCTGTAAATACTGCAGGCTTTACCTTGAAGATATTCTGCCAAGCGCCTTCAGCGAGTACGTCCATATAATCTTCGCCGATGTAAAGATCGATAGCGTTGTCTCTGTCAGCTCTTCTGATATCGTCAACAAACTGAAGTCCCATAACCTGAGGTGACTGTCTTAAATACCAGTTATCAGCCTTTGTACCTGCAAGTCTTGTGCAGTGGATTCTTGACTGCTGACCTGCACCGATACCGATAGCCTGACCGCCGCAAGCATATGCTACGGAGTTAGACTGTGTGTACTTAAGTGTGATCATAGCGATAGCAAGGTCGATCTTTGCACTTTCAGGAATTTCCTTGTTGTCTGTAACAACGTTAGCAAAGAAGTTATCGTCGATAACAAGCTCATTTCTGCCCTGCTCGAAGGAAATGCCGTATACCTGCTTTATTTCAAGCTCTTCAGGAACGTAGTTTTCATCAATCTTGATTACGTTATAGGTACCCTTTCTCTTGGACTTTAATATTTCAAGAGCCTCGTCTGTGTAGCCGGGAGCGATAACACCATCGGAAACCTCTCTCTGAATCATCTTTGCTGTGCAAGCGTCACATACGTCGGATAATGCGATGAAGTCGCCGTAAGAGGACATTCTGTCAGCGCCTCTTGCTCTTGCATATGCACAAGCTAAAGGAGAAAGCTCGCCTAAATCGTCTACCCAGTAGATCTTCTTTAAAGTATCTGTAAGGGGAAGACCAACAGCCGCACCTGCAGGAGATACGTGCTTGAAGGAGGTAGCCGCAGGAAGACCTGTAGCCTTCTTTAATTCCTTAACAAGCTGCCAGCCGTTGAAGGCGTCCATAAAGTTGATGTAACCGGGTCTGCCGTTTAATACTTCGATAGGAAGCTCGGCACCGTTAGCCATAAAAATTCTTGAAGGCTTCTGGTTGGGGTTGCAACCGTATTTGAGTTCTAATTCGTTCATGGTATTTCTGTCCTTTCGTTATACGTCAGATTACTGATTTTTGTTTACTATTCTTGATTCCCACTTACCTGTTTCAATATCGATGTAACGTGTAAAGAGAGAAACCTTGTTGTCTTCGTTTAAGTTTTCCCATACAAGCTTTGTAAAGGTATCGATATCCACGTCGGGAAGTGTTACCTTCTTGGGTTCGCCCTCGAAGCTGGGAAGTCTGCCGTTTTCTTCGTCTCTTGCATATGTATGAATAAATCTGCCTACGCCGTTTTCGGGGGTGTTGTAAGCGTAAGTATTTCTTACACAGCAATCAGCATTGCCGTCGTCGCTCTTTAAGATAGACATAGCGTAGTTCATGCCGTCGTTTTCAAGACGGATAATACCTGAAATACGAGGTGTGTAGTTAGGCTTGTCATCCTCAAATTCTCTTGTTCTGAGTGACTGCTCAAAGGTCATCTGCTTGTCCATAAGCTCATAGATGGTATCTGTCTGGTCGCCGTTTGTAACGATTGTCTTGTTACCGAGAACTCTTACAGGTGCGTAAATGATAAGATGGGGGTCTGTCATCTTTGATTCATCGAAAGCCTGAGTTCTGATTCCGTCGCCATCCTCGATAAATACTCTGTTGCGGCTGTTTTCACTTCTGCCCATGATGAAGTAAGCGATCATTGCCTTCTTGCCGTCAGCAGATTTGCCGAGCATGATTCCTCTTCCGTGGTAGGGAAGAGTGTTTAATTCCTTTTCAAAAGCTATTGTTTCCATAGTTTTTTCCTTTCGTTTTATATTTCAGTTTTATTATGTACTGTATCTTCCTCAGGGATATATTTCTGAGGTACATTATAGCCAAACTCCCTGAGCTTTAAAGCGTATTCAGGATTACTCATACGTTGTACGGATTCCTGTCTTTTACGTTCATTACGCTTTTCCTTTAAGCCTGTTTTGATGAGAATTATATCTCCTATTGCAAAAAGTATGACGATTATCGAAATCACCATAATTGCAATATAAATAGTGTGATAATAATCAAGTGTAGTTACTTCGTAATAGTGCATCGCCGCTGATATGACAAAGAATATTACTCCGATAAGCAGAACTATAAGGAGCTTCTTTATATCAAAGGCGTCGGGACTTATTCCGTCCGTCTCTATTTCGTGATAGACGGGATTTATATATTCAGCTTTACATTTCGGACAGGTCTTTATAGGACTGCCGTAGCGGTAATCACCGACAACAAAGGTATCTACCTTTTTGCCACAACCCTTGCAGAATATATTCATCTGCTGTCCTCTCTGAAGCGAACCGTTCTGATTACTCATTGATTACAGCCTTTCCATCTACAATGTTTATCTTGTCATCGCAGAAAAGTCTTACTGATTCGGGAAGTATCTTCCATTCAGCCTCCTCCATAATTCTCTTCTGAAGAGTTTCGGGAGTATCGCCGTTTTTAACCTCTACCGCCTTCTGCATAATGATAGGACCGCCGTCACATTCCTCCGTAACAAAATGTACCGTAGCGCCGCTGAGCTTTACGCCCTTTTCCAAAGCCGCCTCGTGAACGTGAAGTCCGTAGAAGCCCTTGCCACAGAAGGAGGGGATAAGCGCAGGATGTACGTTCATCATCTTGTAGGGAAAAGCATTGCATACCTGCTCGTCAAGTATCGTCATAAAGCCGGCATATACGACTAAATCAGCCTTTTCCTCGATAAGAGCCTCAGTCATCGCCTTACTGTAAGAGGCAACGTCGCTGTAGTCCTTTCTGACAAGCACTCTTGTTTTTATACCGTTGTTTTCCGCTCTCGTGAGAGCATATGCGTCAGCCTTTGAAGCAATAACGCAGGTTATTTTTCCATTTCCCAGCATACCGTTCTTTCCGGCGTCTATAAGCGCCTGAAGATTGGTACCGCCGCCTGAAACGAGAACTACTATATTCTTCATATATCCTCCGGAATATCATCAGGTCGGAACTCCACGGTACTGTATCCGTAAGAGTCACGCTCTGTTATTTCCTCTGTAATTTCTGTAAATTCGCTGATTACCGAATATCTGCCGAGGGTGACTATTCTGTATGCTTCAGCCTGATTTTCTTCATCTCCTAAAAACATACTGTCACCGCTTTTTATACTTTCGTACCAATGGTTGCCGTTGATATTAAGTAATCCGCTGTATTCCTTTTTGGGGGTGTTATTTGTATCAGGCTCGCCGTGATTTAAAAGAAAACCGATAGAGAAGACGCTGTAGGCGTCTTTTGCATAGCAGTAGATTCCGTGTTTATCCCAGGTATATCCCGTGATATGCGGCATCCGTTTTTCTCTGACAGCCCTCGGGAAAAAGGTGGGAGCGAAGTTACCGAGCTGATAGCATTTTGCCTTGCCGAAAAGCTCCTCTAATATATTGATAGAAACAGGCATAAAGAATTTTCTGCCGTTTATTTCTATACCTTCATCCGACAGATTGATTCTGGTTTCGCCGGGAGCTATCTGCGGCTTTCTGAAAATATCCTGCAAACCCATATCTGCTCCTTAAACAAGCTTTATTTCTATTCCGGCATAAGCGTTGCTACAGCCGTTTTTGTCGCCATATTCAAAATCTACGTATTCTGCAAACAAGGAAAGTCCGTCAATACTGCGCTCTCTTGCTATTTCAAGATCGTTGCCCTTTGACATTACCTCTTCCCAGTTTTCGCCGCAGATAGTAAGCATACCCTTATATGTACCCGATGCCTCAAAGGGCATAGGCTGTGCGCTTTTGTGCTTCTTTATCGCAATGCAGTAGACCTTGAGCCCTGCCGTTACGTAGCAGTATATACCAAGCTCATCCCACACGTAGTTGAGATTTCCCGCACCGCCTTCGAAACGTCTCGCTTTTCCGAATATCTTCGTCAGCTCATCAAGCTGGCAGGGAACAGGTATACTGCTACCGTTTATAGTGGCAACGTGATTTGTGACGTCAATATTTATATCAGCAGAATTAAGCTTCGGCTTCTTTAAGAAATCAAACAGTCCCATTATTCTATGATAATGCCCTCTTCGCCCTTTACGATCTCACCGATGCAGTAGCTTTCAACACCCTGCTCCTTAAGGAGAGCAACAGCGTCGTTTGCATTATCCTTATCCACAACAACGATCATACCGATACCCATATTGAAGGTATTGTACATATCGTGTTCGGAAATACCGCCAACCTCCTGCATATGCTTGAAGATGAAGGGAACTTCATAGCTGCCCTTTGTAATCTTTGCAGTGTAGCCGTCGGGAAGTGAACGGGGAACGTTTTCGATAAAGCCGCCACCTGTGATGTGGGAGATAGCCTTTACTTCCATCTTGTCAAGAAGAGCAAGAACGGGCTTTACGTAAATCTTCGTAGGTGCAAGGAGAGTTTCACCTAAGGTCTTGCCGGTGGGAAGAACCTCTTCAAGTACCTCAACTGAGTTTATATCAAAAATCTTTCTTACAAGTGAAAAGCCGTTGGAGTGAACACCTGTAGAAGCAAGACCGATAATTATATCGCCTTCCTTTACCTTTGTGTTGTCAACGATCTTTGACTTGTCAACGACGCCTGTAGAATAGCCTGCAATGTCGTATTCATCCTCGGGCATCATACCGGGATGCTCAGCAGTCTCGCCACCGATAAGAGCACAGCCCGCCTGAACGCATCCGTCTGCAACACCCTTAACGATTTCTGCAACCTTTTCAGGTACGTTCTTGCCTATAGCGATATAGTCAAGGAAGTAAAGAGGCTTTGCACCACAGCAGATAATGTCATTTACACACATTGCAACTGCGTCAATACCGATAGTATCATGCTTGTCCATAAGCATAGCAAGCTTTAACTTTGTACCAACACCGTCTGTACCTGATACCAGTACAGGCTCCTTTATATCTGTTAAATCAAGCTGAAAAAGTCCGCCGAATCCGCCGATACCTGTCAGCACACCAGGGATGTTTGTTCTTTCAACATCCTTCTTCATAAGACGTACGCCCTCGTAACCTGCCGTTACGTCAACGCCTGCCGCCTTGTAGCTTTCTGAAAAACTGTTCTTCATAATCTTTTACCGTCCTCTTGCATTTTAAGTTGGTTTATTTTTTCGGTAACCCGAATTATTTACTGTTATCAGCCGATACCATTCCAGCAGTAGGTACACAGCTTGTCTGCGGGAAGTCCGATAGCCTCCATCGTGCCGGGTAACGTCTGGAATTCAAGAGACGTGAGCTTTAATCTCTTACATATCTCGTCTCTCAGCCTCTTTCCTCTTTCTGTGGAGGAATCGCTGTATTCGTGAATATATCTGATACCCTCAATACCTTCAAACTCGTCGATTATCTGTCTTGCAATAAGCTCCATTTCAGATTTGCTTCTGGTGAAGTTTAAGAACTTACAGCCATACATGATAGGCGGACAAGCACTTCTCATATGCACTTCCTTCGCACCGTTCTCGTAGAGGAATTCTACAGTTTCTCTCATCTGTGTACCTCTTACGATGCTGTCATCCACAAATAGAAGCTTCTTGCCTTCAATAAGCTCGTGTACGGGTATCATCTTCATCTTTGCAACCTGATTTCTCATAGCCTGGCTTGTAGGAGTAAAGCTTCTGGGCCAGGTGGGAGTGTATTTTATAAAAGGTCTTGCATAGGGAATACCACTTCTGTTTGCATAGCCTATAGCGTGTGGAACACCAGAATCCGGAATGCCGCAGACGTAGTCAACGTCAGGAAGCTTGCCGTTCCTGATGTCGTTCTCCGCCATAATCTCGCCGTTTCTCGTTCTCATGGTTTCAACCGTTATATTCTCATATACCGCATTGGGATAGCCGTAATAAGTCCAGAGGAAAGAGCATATTCTCATATCCTCGTGTCCCTCGCTGAGCATTTCATATCCATCCGAGGTCAGCTTTATTATTTCGCCGGGACGCATTTCTCTGTAGAATTCATATCCCAGCTTCATCATAGCGAAGGATTCCTGACTCACACAGTATCCGTCGCTTCTCTTTCCGATTATGATAGGAAGTCTGCCCTTTGCGTCTCTTGCCGCAATGATTCCGTCTTCAGTAAGAATAAGCAGGGACATAGTACCCTCAATCTTCTCCTGCGCATATCTGATACCGTCGCAGAAATTTTCCTTCTGCGCTATCAGAGCACCGATAAGAGCACCCGAATTTATAAGTCCGCTACTCATTACCTCAAAGTTTGCACAGCCCGAATCAAGAAGCTCGTTGGAAAGCTTCTCGGCATTGCTTATGATACCGATACTGCATATAGCGTAAAGTCCCATTTTCGAGCGTACCATTATAGGCTGAGGGTCTGTATCGCTTATGCATCCGATACAAAGTCTGCCTCTCATACCCGTGGCATCCGCTTCAAACTTTGTTCTGAAAGGGGAGTTCTCTATGCTGTGAATAGAACGCTGAAAGCCCTTTTCCTTTGAGAAGGAGGTCATACCGCCTCTTCTCGTACCTAAATGAGAGTGATAATCCGTGCCAAAGAATACGTCCGTTATACAGTCATTCTTTGATGCAACTCCGAAAAATCCGCCCATATCTTATCATTTCCTTTCCATTATCCGACTCTGAAAAAACTGCTGTTTATATATTATAATAGTATATAGGTTTTCTTACCTGTCAGAAGCTGTATTCTTCTCTTACCTTTTTGTCAGCTTCCAGTACCTTTGCAGTCTGCTTTGCACGATAATCCTTCATCTTTGCCATAAGCTCATCATCGCCCACCGCAAGAATCTGTACTGCAAGATATGCCGCATTTGCCGCACCGTCAATAGCTACCGTAGCCACGGGAACGCCTGCAGGCATCTGAACTGTGGATAATAAAGCGTCGATACCCTCAAGAGCGCTTGCCTTGATCGGAATACCGATAACCGGCAGGGGAGTCTGTCCTGCAATAGCACCCGCAAGGTGAGCTGCCTTGCCTGCTGCCGCAATAATTACACCAAATCCATTCTCCTCAGCCTTTGTAGCAAATGCTGTAACGTCTGCCGCACATCTGTGAGCGGAAAGTACACGCATTTCACAGGAAACACCGAAATCCTTCAGTACCTCTGCCGCCTTTTTTACGATAGGCAGATCCGAATCACTGCCCATTATGATAGCTACCTTTTTCATAAATTCTTACTTCCTTTCAGGTGAAAATAAATAAAGCTGTGAATCCGATAAAAACACAGCTTAAAAAAATATACACTTATTCTGATATAAGGGTGCTGAAATACTCATACGACAGATAAAGGCTGTCGTATAGCGAACACAGTTGTGACATGACACTGTTTTCATGGCATAGTACCCCCATAGTTTTAAGTCTATATTTATTTTACCTTATTTCTATATTAAATGCAAGTGCTTGTGAAAAAAATCTATAAATTATCCTTTTTTACTATTCAGACAAGAATTTTTTTGTATGTTTTGTACATTTGTTACTTTATTAGCTCATTTTTTGAGCAAAAAATCGTAAAATCGTTTACATAAAGCTGTAACCTTTGCAATCCCTTTATTAATGCGGATTTGCTCATCTTTATCCATTTTTTGAATATCTTTTTTGTTACAATTTTGTAACACTTTTTTGTGCATATTAACGAAAAAAGCGCAAAAATTCAAAAAATGTAAACGATTACAGTAAAAAAGCGTTTTTTCAGCTTCAAAAAGCTTGCAAATTATAAGTTTTTGTGTTATCATATTGTCAACGGAGGAAAATATGCCAAAACAATTTCCCTTGTGAAAAAGTTTTTGTACATTTTACTCCAAAACAAAGTAAGCGACCGAAAGGTCAGGACGTGTTACCAACGGTAACATGAAAAAATTAATTCTGGAGGAATACACCAATGAAGAAAAGAATTTTAGCAGCTGTATTAGCAACTGCATCAATTCTCGGCACTGTTGCTGGTTGTGATTCTAACAACACATCAAGCACAGGCAACACAGAATCCAAGAATGATTCTACAACATCTTCTACAACAGAAGGTGAAAGCAAGACAGATGAGTCTTCTGAAGAAGAAAAGGAACCCGTATATTCCAACGGCGGTAAGGTTCTCACAATCTACGCTTGGAACGAAGAATTCAAGGGCTTCTTTGAAAAGTACTATCAGGGTCTTCCCTGGGATGTTAAGGATGCTGAGGGCAACGTAATCGAAACTAAGAAGTTCGACAAGGCTCCCGGTCTCGAAACACTCAAGGACGTTGAAGTTAAGTGGGTTATCAACCCCTCTGAAGGCGGCGTTTACCAGCAGAAGCTCGACCAGGCTCTCAAGGGCCAGGCAGATGCTGCAGCTGATGACAAGATCGACTTCTTCCTCGCTGAAGCTGACTATATCTTAAAGTACACAGATTCTGAGTACACATTAGATACTTCTTTAATCGGCGTTGAAACAGCTGATACACAGTACAAGTACACAGTACAGGCTGCTTCTGACTCCAAGGGCAAGGTTAAGGGTGTTTCCTTCCAGTGCTGCCCTTCAGCTCTTATCTACAGACGTTCCATCGCTAAGGACGTTCTCGGTACAGATGATCCCGCTGAAGTTCAGGCTAAGCTTGGTTCTTGGGAAGACTTCGATAAGGTAGCTGCTCAGGCTAAGGAAAAGGGCTACTACATGACAGCTTCTTATGTTGAAACATTCAGAACATTCTCTAACAACGTTTCTTCCGCTTGGGTAGTAAACGGCGAACTCAACATCGACAAGGCTATCGATGATTGGACAGCTCAGGGTAAGGACTACATCGAAAAGGAATACACACTTCCCGATGGCGTTTGGGGCGATCAGAAGAACGCTCAGATGTTCAAGGAAGGTAAGACAATGTGCTTCTTCGGTCCTGCTTGGTACTACAACTTCTCAATGAAGAACGCACAGGATAAGGAAAAGGGTTGCCCCGGTGACTGGGCTATCACAACTGGTCCTCAGGAACACTTCTGGGGTGGTACATGGATGCTCGCAGCAGATGGCACAGATAACGCTGACATCGTTGCTGACGTTATGAAGGCATTCACAGTAAACGAAGACATTTGTTCTGCACTCATCAAGAACGAATCTCAGTTCACAAACAACTCTAAGGTTAACGAAGCATTCGCAACAGATCCTAACTATGGTAACGCATTCTTAGGCGGCCAGAACGACGTAGCTATCTTCGTTGAACTCGCTAAGGGCATCAAGTTCGAGCACAAGACAATTTACGATCAGCTGCTCAGCGAAAAGTATCCTGAATACATGCTTGACTACTTCCAGGATAAGTCTGATAAGGATGCAGCTTTAGCTAAGTTCTACAAGTTCGTTAAGGATACATACGCAGAAATCAAGACTCCGTAAGTTATACTTAACTGAAGTTTTAATTTAACCTAATCGAAAAAGGGGCGAGGCAAGTTTCTTGCTTCGCCTTTTTTGAGGTTAATATTGCATTTTGGATGAGAGGATTTTCTTCATTATGGGAAAAAAGCATAAATCAATAAGCTACGCAAAGTGGGGTTATTTATTTATTTTACCTTTCTTTGTGGTATATGCAGTATGTACTCTTGTTCCGCTGTTTTCAACTTTCTTCTACAGCTTTTTCGAGTATCGTACTACACAGTCCTTAGATGTTATAGGACCTAACTTTATCGGCTTAGAGAACTATATTGAAATGTTCTCACCTGATTCAACTGGTACAATCTACGTATTTCAGTATACCTTCAACACATTACTTATGTGGCTGATGGGTGCTATCCCTCAGATTTTATTTGCTCTTGTACTTGCGCTTATCTTCACAGGTATCAGACTGAGAATCAAGGGACAGGCTTTCTTTAAAACCGTAATCTACATGCCTAACCTTATCATGGCTTCGGCATTTGCAATGTTATTCTGCACTTTATTCAGTAACGTTGGTCCTGTCAACCAGCTTTACCAGATGTTCACAGGCGCAACAGCACCTTTTGAATTCCTTCGTGATGTTTGGTCAACAAGAACAATCATCGCATTTATCAACTTCCTTATGTGGTTTGGTAATACTACCATCCTTCTCATGGCTGGTATTATGGGTATCGACCAGAGCCTTTTCGAAGCATCATCTATCGACGGTGCTACGTCAAAGCAGACCTTCTTCAAGATTACTCTGCCTCTTCTCGCTCCCATTATCATCTACGTAGTTATCACAGCACTCATCGGTGGTCTTCAGATGTTCGACGTACCTCAGATTATGATCAAGGGTTCGGGCGGTCTTGTTGAAGAAGGCTGTCAGACTCTCGTTATGCAGCTGAACAGATATATCGGTGTAACCAATAACTATGGTGAGGCTGGTACTTTATCAGTTTACATCTTCGTTGTTACTGCTATCCTCAGCGTTATCGTATTTAAGGTAACAAACCCCGGTAGTGGCAAGAAAAAAGCAAAAAAAGGAGGTAAGTAAGAGATGGCTAAGTTAAAGAATTTAGATCAGCCTGCAAAGGTTAAAAACTATAGCGATTTCCAGAATGAAAAGGGCGCAACATCTCTTTTAATCGCAAGAATCGCTTCTTACGTATTCCTTGCTTTTGTTACTATAATGTGTCTTTTCTCCTTCTACCTGCTTATAATCAACTCAACAAGATCAAATGCTGGGTTACAGCAAGGTTTCTCCCTTTTACCCAGAGAATACTTCTTACAGAACTTTGCATCCGCTATGGCAAGCTCAACTTACTACATGCCTCGCGGCCTTCTGAACAGCTTGATCGTAGCTGCTTCTACTTCAATCGTTACTGTTTACTTCTCTGCTATGACAGCTTACGGCTTATTTGCTTACGACTTCAAGGGTAGAAAGCTTGCAGATAAGTTCATCCTGCTCGTAATGATGATTCCTACACAGGTATCCACAGTTGGTTTCGTTACTTACGTAAGACAGCTCCGCCTCGTAGATACCTACTGGCCCCTTATCATCCCTGCAATTGCAGCTCCTGCTACATACTTCTATATGAAGCAATACATCGAAGGCGCTCTGCCTCTCGAGGTTGTAGAAGCGGCTCGTGTTGACGGCTCTAACGAATTCAGAACCTTCAATACAATCTGTCTTCCTATGTTAAAGCCTGCTCTCGCAGTACAGATGATTTTCGCATTCGTTGCATCATGGAACAACTTCTTTACACCTGCTCTTATCCTGGATAAGGCTGAATATTACACAACACCTATTATGATTTCACTGTTAAAGTCTGAGCTTACTTCTCAGGCAGGTGACTTAGGTAAGGTATATATGTCCATCTTCGTGTCCATTGTACCTGTAATTATCGTTTATATCTTCTTATCCAAGTTCATCATCAAGGGTGTTACACTTGGTTCCGTAAAGGGTTAATTAAACAGAATAACACATATAAAAACATCCTCTTTGCTTTCGCAAAGAGGAGTTTTTATTTTCAATATATAAAGGGAAACTGTAAGGGATAGACCTTCAGGACATCCCTTTTTTGATACAATAAACAAAATCACTGCACCGAAGGTGCTATACTTCCGCCGTTTCTCAAGGCTATGTTTATTACAATACTTTTACCGGGAGCGGCGACATGCCGCAAAATAGAATTTGTACACAACAATATATGATACCGCCGCTTGCAAATCTTTGCATCTCACAAAATAGCAAAAGGCGGAACCGGGAGCGGCGACACGCCGCAAATTAGAATTTGTACACAACAATATGTGATACCGCCGTTAACAAATCTTTGCATCCCACAAAATGCAAAAGGCAGAACCGGGAGCGGCGACACGCCGCAAAATAGAATTTGTACATGACAATATATGATACCGCCGTTGACAAATTTTTGCATCCCACAAAATAGCAAAATGCGGAATTGTCAGCGGCGACACGCCGCAGATTAAATTATTCAGTAAAGAATACGCTTTCGTCACATTCTGCTACTATCCAGCCATTCATTTGACGTTCATTGACGCATTGACCGTGTCCGGAAGAATATCCTCTGTCAAGCATCATTTCTGCTCGCAGAACAAAATCGTTATCAGTCGGGTTTTCTTTGAAGTAATACTCTTCATATGGATTTATAACGTAATAATAGTCAAATATTGTAGGATAGTTTTTGAAATCTGTATATTTTCCACCGATTTCATATTTTTGTATTTTAAGTTCTCCGGAATAAGTGTATATGACAATCTCTTGCACCGTTTCAGGTTCGGCAAACACCGTAAGCTTTTTTGTAACGTCCGAAAGTACTTCTTGCGAATTTTCGGTTTCGGGCATATAAATCATCAGACTGGTACCTTCCGTTTCGCAAATTCCGCTGAAAAACTCCCCGATATTTTCTTCTGTTATCAGCTGGTTGAATTTATCTTGTATGAATCGGGCAATTTTAGTGTCGTAGCTATTTCCACCTCCTGAAACGGTGAGTATTTCTACGTAGGTTATTTCGTGTCCCGTAACCTTTGACAGGTAATCGCCCAGCATATAATTTATTTCGCCTATCTGACCGCTATCTGATAAAACGCCGTCACGTTCTACCACTCGTATTTCGCCATCCTCAAAAGGAAAAATTGCATAATAGGGAAGCCTGTTTATAAAATACGTTCCGAACATTCCTCTGTCTATATTTTTATTTTCTTCGCCATATTCCAGAGGAGAACCGGAGATGCTGGTATTATACTTCCGATTTACAAATTCTCTCATACGATTTATTCTTAAAAATTTCGGTAAAAAAAGAATACACGCCAATGTTATTACAGGAAGCAATACAGCTACGATAATTATTATTTTTTTACGTTTGGTCATAATTAACCTCCTTTTCTAAATTATAACATAATGATATGATAAAGTAAAGGAAAGTAAAGGGAATTTTAATGAAAGAAGAGAACCCGTAGCCGAAGCTACGGGTTCTCGTTCTATATCCGGTTTAAATTTGATTCAGAATTAGCCAAGTCTTGCCTTGAGATCTGCAAGCTCCTGTGTAAGCTCTGCGGGGAGCTTTTCACCGAACTGCTTGTAGAATTCTGTCATCTCGTCAACTTCCTTCAGCCAGAGATCTCGGTCAACTTCAAGGAGGAGATCCTCAACCTCAGATGTAACTTCATCCTCGATACCTTCAAGGTTGATGTCACCCTTCTTAGGAAGGTAACCGATTGCTGTTTCTTCAGCGTCGATTGTGCCTTCGCATCTCTTGATGATCCAGTCGAGAACTCTCATGTTGTCACCGAAGCCGGGCCAGATGAAGTTGCCGTTTTCGTCCTGCTTGAACCAGTTAACGTTGAAGATCTTAGGAGCGTTTTCACCGAGCTTCTTGCCCATTGCGAGCCAGTGAGCCCAGTAGTCAGCCATATGGTAGCCACAGAAGGGCTTCATAGCCATAGGATCGTGACGGAGTACGCCTACTGCACCTGTAGCGGCTGCTGTTGTTTCAGAAGAAACTGCAGAACCGATATATGTGCCGTGCTGCCAGTTGAAGGACTGGTATACGAGAGGAGTTGTAGCCGCTCTTCTGCCACCGAAGATGATAGCGGAAACGGGAACACCCTGAGGATTGTCAAATTCAGAAGAAATGCAGGGGCAGTTCTTTGCAGGAGCTGTGAAACGTGAGTTGGGATGAGCCAGCTTGTTTCCTGCCGCTGTGTATTCCTTGCCGTTAACCTTTGCACCCTTCCACTCTGTTGCATTCTCGGGAGGATTCTTGTCAAGACCTTCCCACCATACTGTCATATCGTCATCGTTGATAGCAACGTTTGTGAAGATTGTGTTCTTCATTGTTGACTGTAAAGCGT
>JAFTVY010000012.1 GCA_017465545.1 Ruminiclostridium sp. | reverse complement strand
GTCATTTTTAGCTGTTTTTTGTGTACTTGGTGCACAAATAGTACACAAATTCATTAATCTCACGACTCGCGATAAACATAAAATTATTCCAACTTCAATGAATACGTTCTGTTTTTATTGCTGCCATTAGCTGCAAGAATGCCTTCATCCAAAAGCTCATACAATAACTGTTTTATTCTTGTAGATTTAACTCCCAACAACTCGCAGAGCTCACTGTTTTTTACTGACCCATGCTCTCGTACAAATTGAACTATCATATTTTTGTTCCAAATTCTTTTTTGAGTTTATCGTCACTTCTTCGCCTAAATTATTAATCGGCAAAACCAGATTGATTCTTTCAGGTTCAAAAGTTTCAAATAAAACAGGTTCTTCCCAGTTTTGCTTTTTCCATACATCATAGATATTCGGAATACAACTTTTAATCATCTGCGCCTGTCGAAATGCTGACGGTCAAGGAATGCACGGAGGCTGTGAAAGGCTTATCCGAACACACCGTCCGTCAGCTTATTGCACAGGAAAAGATACCGTTCATCAGAACAGGTCAGGGCAAGCGTGGTAAAATTCTCGTCAGCAAGGCTGGGCTTTTGGAATACTTGGGAGGTGCCGTCTGATGAATTATCCCTCTTGGTATGACGGGCGGACGGTAAACGAGGTTGAGTTCTGCACGGAGTTCGTGCAGAGCTTACCTCTCAAATGTATCAAGGGCAGGCTTTACACTATTGACGGAGAGATAAGCGACAGCGAAATCAGCCACTTGATTTCCGTAAAGCTGACCGAGTTTGTAACAACGGGAATTTCCCGAAAGGTAAAATCCTTGCTGGAGGCATTGAAGCTTCATTGTCACAGCGAACCCATTGTTCCGAAAGAGGATGAGATACATTTATTGAACGGCGTTCTGAAAGCCAACGGGACGTGGATACCCGAAAAACGTTTCTGCGTCAACCGCCTTAATATTCACTACAACCCTGATATTTGGAACGGCGTATATTATCCCGACAAGTTTATGCAGTTCCTTATGGACTTGCTTGACTTGGAGGATATTTACACCTTGCAGGAGTATCTGGGTTACTGCCTAATACCGTCCACAAAAGGACAGGCTATGCTTTTTCTCATTGGCAACGGCGGCGAGGGTAAATCGAGGATAGGCGTTGTGCTTCAGGAAATTTTCAAAAGCGCAATGGTGACTGGCAGTTTTCAGCGTATCGAAACGGACAAATTTTTTCGATATAATCTTCAGAACAAGCTGCTTATGCTTGACGATGATATGCAGATGACCGCCCTGCCTACCACGGGCATTATCAAAAATCTTGTAACAGCCGAGATACCTGTTGACGTTGAAGCAAAGGGACAGCAGTCGGAGCAAGCGGTGCTGTTCCCTCGTCTTCTTTGTTTCGGCAACGGCTCTCCCAAGGCACTCTATGACAAGTCGGACGGTTTCGCCCGACGGCTTCTGATACTTACAACAAAACAAAAGCCGAAGAACAGGATTGACGACCCATACCTTGCAGAAAAATTCATAGCGGAAAAGGAATTGATTTTCTGCTGGATGTTCGACGGTCTGAAAAGATTGATTGAAAATAATTTTCGCTTTACCGTATCTGAAAAGACAAAGAAAAATGTTGCGGAGGTTATGGCAGACAACTGCAATATAATCGAGTTTCTGAAAGATGAAACGTTTATCAGGTTCGGTGCGGATTTTGAAGCAAGCGGAGTTGACCTCTACGAAGGATATGTACTTTGGTGCAGCCGAAACGCTCTGACCGCCTTGAAGAAGGACACCTTTATTGCTTGGCTTCACAGCAACGAGGAAAAGTACGGCATTAAGTACGATACCCACATTAAAAATCGTAACAACGAGCGAGTCCGAGGGTTTAGGGGTATTCATACAAGTTATGTGCCGATATTGCTTTAGGGCGTGCAGGGTGTGCAAAGCACATCTTCCGCACGGCTGAAAAGTGCGTAACCAAGCGGTTTGCACGCCTGCACACCTTGAATTGTATCGGTGTGCATATACCGTGCGTACGCTGTACTGTATGCACAAAAATGCAGGGGTATCCCTGCACGGCTGGGCGGTCTGTGACCGCATTTTTAAGGGGTCAAGAGGAACTGCTTGCCCACGGACTATTTGCCTGCAAAATAGTCCTAGTGGGTTAGAACTATTCCGATGAATAGATTTGCCCCTGAAAGATTCCCGAACAGAAAAAGGAGTGAAAAAACGTTGAGTTATGCAATTATCAGAAATGAAAATCACAAGATGAATGCCGTACCCCTCCTTGAACGGCATAATGAACGGCTCAATCATAATTACAGCAATAAGGATATAGACCTGTCACGCATGTCAGAAAATTATCACCTTAAGAAGATACAGGCTGAAACTTATCAGCAGGAATTTGAGAGGATACGCACCCGACAGGAGTTGAAAGGCAACTTACGTCTGCACGGTGAAAAGCAGAGTACTGTTCTCTGTGAGTTTGTAATCACATCGGATAGAGAATTTTTCGACAGGCTCGGCAAAGGGAGAACACGGCGGTTCTTTGAGGACGCTTACGATTTTGTAACGGCAAAGGTTGGCGGCGAACAATACATCCTCTCTGCTGTGGTGCATATGGACGAAGCCACTCCGCATATGCACGTCGCTTTCATTCCCGTCATCAACGGCAAGGACAGAAAGGGCAACCCCTGCAAGCGTATCAACTGTTCGGAGTTCTGGAAAGGACGTGACAGCTACTCACGTCTGCAAGATGAATACTACGATTTCATTACCTCCCGTGGATACGACTTGGAGCGTGGCGAAAAAGGAAGCACAGCGGAGCATTTGTCTGTTGCTGAATACAAGTTGAAAAAGACGGAGGAACAGCTTGCTGCAACAACAGAGCAGCTTGCAGAGATTAAGAATATCGAGGAAGTCAAAACCACAAATCTTCCGCTGAACACAGTTGCAATCAAAAAGGACGATTTTGAAATGCTCTCAACTGCGGCGAAAAATTATGTAGGTGCGAAAAACGCAGAAGCGGAAAATGTTCAGCTTAAAGCGGAGTGCCTTTCTTTGAGAAATGAGAATGAAAGTTTGAAATCAGAGAGGAATGATTTATCGGGTCAGCTTCATCAGCTTGAATATGAATATGGCAGGTTTTATGAAACCGTTGCAGATGATATTGATTTAGTTGAGGAGAACGAGAAGCTGAAAAAGGAAAATGAGGTTGTTTCCTCGCAGGTGCATATATTGACAAATGATGTGATGTGCTTAAAACAGGAACGGTATCAGCTTGAAAAGCGTATTGAGGACAAGGAAAAAGAACTCACCCAGACCAAATCTCTGCTGAAAGCCTTACAAGAGAAGTTCGACAAGGTTATGGAGTTTATAAGAAATCACAGACTGAAAGAAAAGCTGGAGGAATTCCTGAAGCCTGTTACACATCGTAAATCAAGATAAATTTATTATGGCTGCCTTTTGCACTTCTTGACTTTACAACGTGAAAGTGATATAATTAGGGTGTAGAGGTAGTCATAAATGAATTGTCCCAGACTATGGAGGTATTCAATTATGGCAACAATAAGAAAGCGTGGAAATACATATCAGATAAGAGTAAGCTGCGGCTACGATACAAGCGGTAATCAGGTTATTCAGACAACCACTTGGAAGCCTGAGCCGAATATGACGGCTCGGCAGATTGAAAAGGAAGTTCAGAAACAGGCTATGCTGTTTGAGGAAAAATGTCTGAAAGGACAAATTACTGCAAACGTTAAGTTTGAAACCTTTGCGGAACAGTGGTTTGAGGAATATGCAAAGCTTAATCTTCGCCACACCTCGTATGAACGTATGCGACAGCTTACCCAGCGTGTATATCCCGCAATCGGACATTTAAGGCTGGACAAAATTACAGGCAGACACGTTCAGCAATTTATTAACGACCTTGCTCTTAACGGTAAGAGTATGAAAACAGGCAAGCCTTTATCAAGAAAGACGGCAATTCATCATCTGAGCTTTATATCTGATGTGTTCAGCTATGCAGTTAAGATGGATATGCTGTCGGAAAATCCGTGCAGAAAGGTTACTGTTCCCAAAGGTGAAAAGAAGGAAAAGGAAATCTACACTCTTGAGGAAATCGAGGTGCTGTTCAGGCTTTTGGAAACTGCTCCCCTGAAATACCGCACATTCTTTACGCTTGCAATTTACAGCGGCTTCAGACGCGGCGAGCTTCTCGGCTTGGAGTGGAAGGACATAGACTGGGAGCATAATGTAATAAGCGTTAGAAGAACGTCGAATTACACAGCTGACAAGGGTATTTATACGGATACCACGAAAACGAAAAAATCCCAGCGTTCCTTAAAATTTCCGCCTATGGTAATGGATTTGCTCAAAGAGTACAAATCCGAGCAGGACGAAGAAAAGGTAAAGCTGGGAAGTAAGTGGATTGATTATGACAGGCTGTTCGTAAAGTATGACGGACGACCTATGAATAACAATACACCGTATTTCTGGTTTACGGAATTCTGCAAGGAAAATAATTTCCGTTTCTGTGACATTCACAGTATGCGTCATTTTTATGCCTCGGCTCTAATCAATGAGGGCGTTGACGCTGCTGCGGTTTCGGGTGCGTTAGGTCACTCGGTTATAAGTACGACGACCTCAATTTACTGCCACGCATTTCAGCAGGCGCAGGCAAGAGCCAGCGACGCAATCGCTTCCGTCCTCGACTTTTCCTCAAAAGGAAAACAAGGCGCATAAGTTACGCCAAAGGACAAGAATGCGGAATAAAGGACAGATAAAGGACAAAACCGAATTTCAGACAAAAAGAAAACTCTCAAACGGCTGTTTTAAGCCATTTGAGAGTAACTGTTGTGGTGACCCGTACGGGAATCGAACCCATGATTCCGCCGTGAAAGGGCGATGTCTTAACCGCTTGACCAACGGGCCATATTTAATTTTTTCAAAACAAAAACTGAAATGATGATTCATTTCAGTTTTGCTTTGTTGGTGACCCGTACGGGAATCGAACCCATGATTCCGCCGTGAAAGGGCGATGTCTTAACCGCTTGACCAACGGGCCGTATTAAAAAGAGAATGGTAGCGGCAGTCGGATTTGAACCAACGACACCCTGGGTATGAACCAAGTGCTCTAGCCAACTGAGCTATACCGCCATATTTCACTCTTTTTTGTCGTTCTCTCTCAAACGACTTACTTATTATATCACAAACGATTTTATTTGTCAACACTTTTTTTTAAAATTTTTTAAAAATTTTTCAGCCCGCTGTTTGTGGCGGGCTGAAGTGCTGTTTTTAGTGATTTGTAGCGATGAAGGGAGCAACGGATGCGGCAACTGCGGATGCAGGCATTGTCTGAAGCCATACTCTGCCGGGACCTGTTACTCGTGTGTTGAAGAAGCCTTCGCCACCGAAGAGCTTATTGCCGATGCCCTTTACAGATTCAATATCAACGGAAACCGAAGCGTCCATAGCCGCAAGGTGACCTGTATCGAGTAATAAGGACTGACCGGGCTGAAGATCGTATGTAATAACGGATCCGTCGATTTCCAGGAATACCATACCGTTACCTTCAAACTTCTGCATGATGAAGCCTTCGCCACCGAAGAAGCCTGCTCCGAACTTGCGCTGGAAATGGATGCTTGTATTTACCGTAGCTTCACTTGCAAGGAAAGCTGATTTCTGTGCTACGATAGTGTTTGAAGGGCTTACGTTTATTGCAAGGATCTCACCGGGGAAGCTGGAAGCAAAAGCAATCTGACCGGGGCCGCCTTCTGCTGTATAGATATTTCTGAAGATGGATTCTCCGGAAAACATTCTCGACATAGCCTTGCCGAAGCTACCGCCTGCGTTTGTGCTCATTGACATATTGGCTGTCATCCAGCTCATGCCACCTTTTTCTGTGACTACCGACTCTCCTGCTTCAACGTTACAGATGACAACGGGAAGGGGAGTACCTTTGATTTCGTACTGCATATAAATTCCTCCTGAAAATTATTGATAATTTCATATGAATTATCAAGTAAAATTATACCATTAATATTCTTTTATGTCAATAATTTAATTGTTTATAATAGTTAATTTAGTAGAATACTATTGCCAAATTTCTATAAATGTGCTAAAATTAATTACAGTTGATTCAGTAAATGATGCTTTATGAAAGGAATAAATGAAATGAATATCAAGATAACGGCAGACAGCACCTGCGATTTATCGCCTGAGCTTGTGGAAAAGTACAATATAGATATATTACCTCTTTATATTATTAAGGATGGAACCGCATACAAGGATATGAAGGATATAGTACCTGAAGATATCTTTACTCACGTAGCTTCCGGCGGAGCAATTACAACAACGTCTGCTATAAACGTAGATGATTACACAGAATATTTCAGACCGCTGAGCGAACAGTATGATGCGGTGATCCATATCAATATCAGTGCGGAATTTTCAAGCTGTAACCAGAACGCCAACATTGCCGCAGAAGAATTTGATAACGTGTACGTAATAGACAGCCGCAATCTTTCTACGGGAAGCGGCCACGTAGTTGTAGAAGCTGCTATAATGGCACAGAACGGAGCTACTCCCGAAGAGATAGCAGATGCTATGAAGACACTTGTAAATAAGGTGGAAGCAAGCTTTGTGGTGGATAAGCTTGACTATCTTCGTAAGGGTGGCAGATGCTCTGCGCTGGCGGCTCTCGGCGCAAATATACTTTCTTTACGTCCTTGCATTGAAGTAAGGAACGGTAAAATGGGAGTAGGAAAGAAATACCGTGGTAAATTTGATGCCTGCATAGAAAAATACGTAACTGAAAGACTTGAAGGCAGAACGGATATTGTAACAGACAGAATATTTATCACTCATACTCCTTGCGATAAGAAAATAGTTGATGCTGTCAGAAAAACAATAAAAAAGCATATGCAGTTTACAGAAATCATAGAAACCAACGCAGGTTGTACCGTATCAAGTCACTGTGGACCCAATACACTCGGAATCCTTTTTATCAGAAAGTGAGCAAATAATATGAAAAAATGGTTTGCAGAGGATTTTGAATTTGTAGTCGAGGTCACCGGCTTTCTTAATGGCGACAAAACGGAAAATTACTGCCGTAACGGAGAAGAACCGGGAGATGTATATAGGTGCACTTACGGATGTCCTGTAAACGAATGTGGTCAGGGTATATGCAGTAAAGCTATGATGATGCTTTATCCTCTTATGGATGCGGTCAGAAGTGGCGGAGACCTTACAAAGCTCGGTGGTGACAGCAGGCTTTCCAAAACCGTAGTCTGTCCTGACGGCTGTGTTATTTTCCGACTTACCGCAAAGCCTCTTGGGAACGAGAATTTTCACACAGGCGGCTTCTGGAAGTCTCCTGATAATAACTGAATAAATAAACAGAAAGCAGTATCGGGTCGATACTGCTTTCTGTTTTGCTTTTGGATGTATTAGTTTAAAAATTCGAGATTTCTTTTAATAAGCTCGCATCTCTGCTTTACACAGTCAACGCTGCGAAGGGGATCTTCAGGAGTATTGAAGGTGTAATCTATAAGCTTTTCTATGGTTGTAGATGCGACGTGTACTCTTGTATCGGATGAAGCGTAATAAATATAAACGTCACCGTTTTCTCTTACAACAGCACCGTTTGTAAAGCATACGTTGGATACGTCACCGACTCTCTCAGCACCGTGAGGAGCAATGAAAAGTCCTGAAGGGGAAGCGATGAGCTTTGTGGGATCGTTTAAGTCTGTAGCAAAAACGTAGATTACGTAGCGGAGACCTGCCGCTGTGTTTCTTACGCCGTGTGCAATATGTATCCAACCCTTGGGTGTCTTTATCGGAACAGCACCTGCGCCGTTCTTGACTTCTGTAATTGTATGGTACTGTCTGGGAGAGATTACTACCTCTTCTGTGCAGATAACGGGGTTGTTGATATCTTCACATAAACCGAAGCATACGCCACCGCCTGAGCCGGTCTGAATGAAATCATCCTGAGGTCTTGTGTAGAATGCATACTTACCGTCTACAAATTCGGGGTGAAGTACAACGTTTCTCTGCTGAGGTGACTTGGATTTTAAGTTAGGAAGTCTTTCCCAGGTCTTCAGATCCTTTGTTCTCACTATACCTGCCTGAGCTATAGCGGCGGAAAGATCGTTTGAATCATTATCCTTACTTTCTGAACAGAATACACCATATATCCAGCCGTCTTCGTGCTGTGTCAGACGCATATCGTAAACGTTTGTTTCTTCAGGCTCGGTATCGGGAAGCTGAACGGGATAATCCCAGAATCTGAAGCCGTCAACAGGGCTGTCGCTCTCCGCTACCGCAAAGAAGGATTTTCTGTCGTTGCCTTCTACTCTTGCAACGAGATAATACTTGCCGTTGAGATAAATTGCACCTGAGTTTAAAACGGCGTTGATACCAAGTCTCTCCATAAAGAAGGGGTTGGTCTCAGGGTTCATATCGTACTTCCATATAACAGGAGCGTGTGCCGCTGTAAGTACGGGATTTTCATAACGGTCGTAAATTCCGTTGTAGCAATCAGCAATTTTGTTCTTGCGGGCAATAAGCTGTTCGTAATCTGCTATTACCTTGTTTTTGTTCTGTTCAAAAAGATTCATTTCTGACTCCTTCAATATTATTTGTAAATTATATTTTAAGTATATAACAGATGAAATGAAAATGCAAGCGTTTTAATTCAAATTAGTTAAAATTGCCTAAAAACTTTATATAAATTAGCTAAAACAGTTGTCGTTGACACTTTGGCAGTGTTATTGATATTTTGATATCGGAAAATTTAATTTGAACATTTTTTACATATACATTTGTACAAAAGTGACAAAATCGAGTTTTTTATATAAAAACACTTGTATATTTTACATATGTATGGTATAATTAACTCAAGCCAAAGAAAAAAGGCTTTACCAAAGGTGGACAGCCACCGACGAAAGGAATGATTCAGAATATGAGAATGAACATTACAGCTAAGAAGATGCAGATCAGTCAGGCGTTTACAGATTACGTAGAAGAAAAGCTTGCAACAAAGCTTGATAAGTTTTTCGCTGATGATGCAGAATGCAAGATCACTCTCACTGAGCAGAAGAACATGATTACGGCAGAAGTTACCGTAAAGACTGCTAACCTTATCTTCAGAGCGGAGCAGAAGGCGGCAGAAAAAACGGACGCTTTCGATGCAGCAATCGACCGTATCATCAGACAGATCCGCAAGAATAAGACAAAGGTTGAAAAACAGCTTCACAACACCATCAAGGAGTCTTTTGACGATGTAGTCGAAGAGCAGGTTGAGTTTGAGGTAGTAAAGCACAAAAAGTTTATCCTTAAGCCTATGACGGTTGATGAGGCTATCCTTCAGATGAATATGGTTGGTCACTCCTTCTTTATGTTCAAGAATGCCGAGAACGGCGAGGTTAACGTTGTTTACAAGCGTGACGACGGAAATTATGCAGTTTTAGAGCCTTCTGAAAACTAAAAACTGAATTCAGGTCCTACCGGAAGTCCGGTAGGACTTTTTGAAGTTATACTGAAAATGTGAAAGGAATAGCAGAATATGGACAAGATAAGATGGGGCATTATGGCGACCGGCAGAATCGCCGCCACCTTTGCCGACGCAGTAAACTACGTTGAGGATGCGGAGCTTTACGCCTGTGCATCAAGGGATGAAGACAGGGCAAAGGCGTTTGCGGAAAAATTCGGTGTAAAAAAGTATTATGGTGATTATGAGATGATGGCAGATGACGAAAACGTAGACGTTATCTATATCGCTTCTCCTATGGCTCAGCATTATGAACAAGCTAAAATGTGTCTTTTAAAGGGCAAGAACGTTCTGTGCGAAAAGACCATAACTCTTAACGGATCACAGCTTGCCGAGCTTATTGATATAGCAGATAAGCAGAACGTATTTTTTATGGAAGCTATGTGGACAAAATTCCTTCCCGCTTTCCGTCAGGCAAAAAAATGGGTAGCAGAGGGCAGAATAGGAACGCCTAAGATGATAAAGGCTGATTTTTCAAATCTTTGTCCCTTCAATGCAGAGGACAGACTTTTCAAAAGCTCTCTCGGTGGCGGATGTCTGCTTGATCTGGGCGTGTATCCTATCACCTTTGCCTGCGATTTCTTAGGCTATGAGCCTGCAGAAATCATAAGCAACGCTTATATAGGAAAAAGCAACGTGGATTTCGATGCTTCGATAATTCTTAAATATGAAGATAGCTTTGCACATCTTACGGCAGGCTTTGATATTGAAAATCAGAATCCTGCATTTGTAATAGGAGATAAGGGCAGAATACGTCTTGGCGATTGGTTCTTCTGTACAACGGAGGCTATGCTTTACGATGATGACGGAAATCTGCTTGAGCATTTCAGAAAGCCACATCTTAAAAACGGATATGAATTCGAGATTATGGAAGTGCACGAGTGCCTGAAGCAGGGTAAAAAGCAGAGCGATATAAATTCTCTTTATCACACAACGGCTACAATGAAGATTATGGACGAATGCCGTAAGCAGTGGGGACTCAGATTTGACGGTGAATAAAAATAACAGCGATACAGTTTTCTGTATCGCTGATTTTGTTAACTTTGTTTGTGGTATAATTCTGCAAGCTTTGTCAGCTCTTCGACTATGTTTTGCTTCCAGAAAACCTTATTAATAAGCCATTCACATGGAAATTCACTACATAAACCGCAGAACTGTACACTATGTTTTCTTGTACATTTATGTATCGGACAACCGTCTGATTCTAACCACTCAATGCAATGTCCATCAGAATCAATACAACCCTGACAGATGCCGTCACGTTTTTTCGTACATCCGATGCAGTTTTCTCCACAAGCAGTAATTTTTGCGAAATCAACGATATTGCTCATACGACGACTCCTGAATTCTGCATATCTGCTAAATGTTTTTTCCATTCGCCCATTTCTCCTAACTTTCCTCCAATAGAAAAATAGTTGTATGGAGCGTATATGGCAGGTCTGATTTTAGTTAAATCTATTTTCTTCATATCCATATCAGAATAATCCTTATCTATCTGTATGTTCCTGATAGCTGCAAGGAATAAGTGAGCTCCGTTAAGCTCGATTACTCTCGTAACTTCGCATTCGTAAGCCCAATGGCATTCATTAAGTACCGGAACGTCTACAAGTTCGCCTTGCTTATAGCTATACGCAACAGCATCCTTCTTTCCGTCTTCGCCGTTGGTATTTCCGAAATAATCCGCCAACCACAGATTATCTTCCGTTATCATATTTGCAGAGAACTTCTTTTCACGTAGTATGTTTGTTTTTGTCAGCTTTGTTCCGCCGACTGTCATCATAATATGCGGACCATTATCAAATGAAAATCCCAGCCAGGTGATGATGCAGAAGTTCGGAGTTCCGTCCTCGTTTTTAGTCCCTATGACGTACATAGGCTGTGGGCTGAACACCCATTCAGGTGGAATGCTGATCTTATCCATTCGTTATTCCTCCATTATAAATTCAGCATATAACGGTCTGCCACGCAAAAGGCAATAAATCTTTTGCTTTTACTTTGATTAATTTACCGTTTTCATCGTTGACGATTACCTTAATGTCGGGACAGTATTCAAAAAGCATCTGCCGACAATTTCCGCAAGGCGGAATAACGCAATTCAGGTGTTTTTCGTGAACTGCAACGATTGTATCAAATTCGCGCTCCCCGTTAGAAATAGCAATTCCAATGGTGATGTATTCTGCACATGAGCCATGGATGCCGTCGCAGTTTACACCTTTGTACACGTTTCCGTTTTTGCACAAAACAGCACATCCAACGGTGTGATTGTATATGCCGTCATCAAAATTTTTCGATAAGGTTTCAAGAGCTTGTTCTATAAGCTCTTTATCTTTTTCGGTAATATCATATATTTTCATATAATTAACTCCATAAGCTTATACTTACCTATTCTACCACAATCTCCCCAAGCACCTCGCCGACCTTTTCTCTTATAACAAGCTCGGCGTATTTATCGTAGCTGGTTTTATCTCTGTTTATCAGCACAAGATGACGGCCTTTGAAATATCCCACAAAGCCTGCGGCAGGGTAAACGGTAAGAGACGTGCCTGCGATAATAAGCGTGTCACAATTGCTTATAGCGTTTATAGCGCCAGTTATTACGTCCTCGTTCAGATTCTCTTCGTACAGCACTACGTCGGGTTTTATTATACCGCCACATTCACACGTCGGTACACCTGTGCTGTTCAGTATTTTTTCTATACCATAAGCTTTTTTGCAGTCCATACAGTAATTTCTGTAAACGCTGCCGTGAAGCTCGTACACTGTTTTGCTACCCGCCGTCTGATGCAGATTGTCGATGTTCTGTGTTATTACCGCCTTCAGCTTTCCGGACGCTTCAAGCTGTGCAAGAGCTGTATGAGCCTTATTTGGCTTTGCATCCAGATAAAGCATTTTATCACGGTAGAATTTATAGAAATCTGCTGTATGAGTCATAAAATATCTGTGTGACAGTATTGTTTCAGGCGGGAAATCGTACTTCTGATTGTAAAGTCCGTCTGTAGAGCGGAAATCGGGGATTCCGCTTTCTGTTGATACTCCCGCACCGCCAAAGAAAACTATAGATTCGCTGTCGTTTATTATTTCTTGTAAGGTCAAGTCGTTCACCTCTTTTAATAGATTATATCATAAAAATAAAAAAATAGCAAGGATGCTGTTGATTATTCAACAACTTTGTGATAAAATAGAATCAGCATTTATTAGGAGATGATTACATGAAAAAAGGTCTTGTTATGGAAGGCGGCGCTATGCGTGGACTTTTTACTGCAGGCGTTATAGATGTGCTGATGGAGAATAATATAGAATTTGATGGTGCTGTAGGCGTATCGGCAGGTGCGGCATTCGGTTGTAATTTCAAATCCCGTCAGGTAGGGAGAGTTATCCGTTATAATACAAAATATTCAAAGGACAAGCGCTTTTGCAGTATGTGGTCTTTTATACATACGGGCGATATGTACGGCAATGATTTTTGCTACAGAGAATTACCCTTTGAGCTTGATTTGTTTGATGTAGAGGCTTATAAAGAAAATCCGCTGGAATTCTACGTTGTAGCAACAGACGTTGAAACCGGCAAGCCGGTATATCAGAGCTGTCCCGTTGCTGATAACGATTGTATGCAATGGATAAGAGCATCTGCCTCAATGCCCCTTGTATCGCAGGTTGTCGAGGTCGGCGGATATAAGCTTCTTGACGGTGGAATATCGGATTCTATCCCACTTAAATTTTTCGAAGAAAAAGGCTATGACAGAAATATTGTAATACTTACCCAGCCAGACGGATACGTCAAGGGTAAGAATAAGCTCATAGGACTTATGAAAATAGCTCTTCGTAAATATCCTGCGGTAGTCGAAACTATGAAAAAACGCCATATCATATATAATGATACTACAGATTACGTAAAGCAGAAAGAACAGAAGGGAGAGGTTCTTGTTATAAGGCCGGAAACGGATCTTGGTATAAAAAGAACCGAAAAAGAATCCGAAGAGCTTCGCAGAGTTTACGAAAAGGGAAGAGAAGTAGCTACCAAAATGCTTTCGAAGATAAGGGAGTATCTTGGAATATAGTAAATATGGATGGTGGCAGTATGGATAATATAGAATGGTTGTTCTTTGACGTAGGCTCTACTCTTATTGATGAAACGGAGTGTTATAATCATCGCATCCGTGACGCTATTGAAGGTACTGATATTACTTTTGAACAGTTCAACGAAAAGAGAATATCCTTTGCAAAACAAAATCTGAAGGGAGATATTGAAGCTCTTAAATTCTTCAGACTTATCAAAACTCCGTGGCACAAAGAGGATGAAAAGCCTTATAAAGACGCTGAATTTGTTCTGAAATCTCTTTTTGAAAAAGGCTACAAAATCGGTGTAATAGCCAATCAATCGTCGGGTACAGAAAAACGCCTTGAAGACTGGGGTTTTATGAAATACATCAGGCTTGTATTATCTTCGGCAGAAGAAGGGGTTGCAAAGCCTGATAGTGAAATATTCCTGCGGGCGTTAAGTCGTGCGGATTGTCTTCCCGAAAATGCAGTTATGATAGGTGACAGAATAGATAATGATATAGAGCCTGCAAATACACTTGGAATGAAAACAATATGGGTTAAGCAGGATTTTGCCGTATATCAGACGCCTATGAGCGACATTCAGCAGGCGGATTACACAGTGGACAGCTTGGTGGATATTTTAGATATATTACTCTGAATATATGGAAAAGCAGTATCGCTTTGTTGCGGTACTGCTTGCTTTATATCTCGACAAAATCAAATATTTCTCCCTCAATGCTATATATATCCGAAATTGCGATTTTTGTTCCGTCTGTGAATATCACGCAGAATTCCCCGTCGTCAACCTTGCGGATATTTCCCGTATATACGTCGTATCTGCCACCTTGCTTTTTCTCGTCGGGGATGAAATAATTAACCGAAACCAAAGGCTTTTCCTTCGAATTTTCTATCAATATCTGAAGCCTTTCGTTAAGCACCCTTTGTTCATCCTCGTTCAGAGTGAGCTTTCTGTCGGTGAGTCTTGCAGTTTCCTTTATGGCCGCATCGTGACCTGTGAGTGCCGCAAAGGGCGCAAATTGTCCTGCTCTTGCAAGCCGTGACATAGGGGTATGCCTTTTTGATACGGGGCGTGGCAGATTTATAATATCGTCATAATTCCTGTTTTCCGTACAAATACCTCCTTTATGCCTTGTGACCGCCTACCTGACCGTTTCTTTCGATGGTGGTAGCGCCTTCTTCTAAATTCATACCTTTTAAAACTGCGTTTTTCCCGAAACGCTTTTTTATTTTCAGAACAGCCTTCTGTATCTGCTTTTCCTTTTCCAGCTCGGCTTTTTCTTCGTGCTCCTTCTGCGACAGCTCGTCATAGTCGGTGAACAAGTCACATTGAATATCCTTTTCTTCCTCTGTGACGTCGCTTTCGTAAATTATGTTGCTTGCAACAACGTACATTCTGCGGACGGTGAGATTCTTATCTACTATTCTGTCATAAAGCTCCGTTACTGCATTTATGATCATCCTTGAGGATGAAGTCATTTTACCGAGATTAATCGAGCCGTGTGCTGATTTCGGTAGCTTTCTGCCGTACATATCGGTGGTAAGTTCGCCCTTGTATCGCTTTTTCCCGTTTACGATTTCAAGGTTTTCTATATCATAGCCCACGGTAAGCACCATCTGGTCTGTAACAAGCCCCTTATCCACGAGATCAAGCGTCAGAAGTTCAGTCATCTCTCTTACAATCAGTCTGCCTTTTTCTGCAGTATAGGGAGTCTGCAATACCTGTCCTGTGCTGATGCTGTTTCTTTCAGGCTTGAAAGCCTTTATATCAGCCATTGTACAAGGCTCATAGCCCCAGGCGTGGTCTATCAGCAGTTCGGCATTCACGCCAAACAGATTATAAAGCAGATCTTCATTATAATAACTGTTACTGCCACCGAGGGAGCATCTTGCAATGTCACCCATGGTGAATATACCACGTTCACAGAGCTTTGTGGCATAGCCTTTTCCTACTCTCCAGAAATCTGTAATCGGGGTGTGCGACCATAATTCTTTTCTGTAGCTCATTTCGTCAAGCTCGGCGATACGTACCCCGTTTTCATCTGCGGGCATTTTCTTGGCTACGATATCCATTGCAATTTTAGCAAGATACAGATTAGTCCCGATTCCTGCCGTAGCGGTTATTCCCGTTTCTCTGAGAACGTCACGGATCATTTTCATAGCAAGCTCTTTTGCTGTAAGCTTATACGTTTTAAGATAATGTGTAGCGTCTATAAATACTTCGTCGATTGAATAAACGTGAATGTCTTCGGGAGCAACGTATCTGAGATATACGTTGTATATTCTTGTGCTGGCTTCCATATATTTTGCCATCTGTGGAGGAGCAACTATATAATCAAGCTTCAGAGAAGGATTGCTTATTATATCGGGGTTATGATATGAGCTTCCTGTAAATGCGTTACCGGGTGCCTTTAAAATACGCTGGTTATTTACTTCCTTTACTCTCTGCACAACTTCGTAAAGCCTTGCTCTGCCACCGATTTTATAGGATTTCAGAGAGGGTGACACCGCAAGGCATATTGTTTTTTCAGTTCTTGTGCTATCGGCAACTACAAGATTTGTTGTAAGAGGATCAAGTCCTCGTTCGATACATTCAACCGAAGCAAAAAAGGACTTCAGGTCTATGGCAATATAATATTGTTCGTTTTTACTCATAGCTGAACTCCTTTCTACTTGAGATAATATAATTGTACCACAAAGTGAGGCTTAAATCAAATGTAAATATAAGTAAATTTATGAATTTCTTTTAAAACCTTGACTTTTTTCTTTTTATATGGTAAAATATATAGCGTTAAGTTTGAGTATTTCACAGATGTGAGAAAGGGTATTAAAATGACTTATAAAGAAAGCTTTATCAAATTTATGGTAGATAGCGGAGTTCTTACATTCGGTGAGTTTACTCTGAAGAGCGGAAGAAAAGCTCCTTACTTTATCAATACAGGTAACTACAAAACAGGCGCACAGCTTGCAAGACTCGGTGAATTCTATGCTGAATGCATAAATGCAAATGGTATTGAGGCGGACGTTCTTTTCGGACCTGCATACAAGGGTATTCCTCTTTCAGTAAGTGCTTGTGTTGCTTTATTCAATAAGTTCGGCACAGATACAAGCTACTGCTTCGACAGAAAAGAAGTCAAGGATCACGGTGAAGGCGGTATGTTCGTAGGTAAGCAGCTTGCTGACGGTGATAAGGTCGTTATTATCGAAGATGTTATGACATCGGGCAAGGCGCTCAGAGAAGTACTTCCCAAGTTAAAGGGTGCAGCTGACGTAAACATTACTGCAATGGTAATTACCGTTGACCGTATGGAAAAGGCTCTTGACAGCGATATGAGTGCTGTACAGTCAGCTGATAAGGAATTTGGTGTAAAGGTTTATTCAATCGTTAACATCAACGATATCATTGATGCTATCGAAAACGGCGTAATCGAGGGTAAGGAATATCTTGCAGCAATGAAGGATTACCGTGCCGCATACGGCGTAGAGTATTAAGAATTATCCCCGCTTATGCGGGGAATATTATCGAGGTGTGGCTCAGTTTGGTAGAGCGCCACGTTCGGGACGTGGAGGTCGTGGGTTCGAATCCCGTCACCTCGACCATATACTGGAAATTCCGCTTGAACTATCAGTTTAAGCGGAATTTATCATATACAGAAAGGAAACCGTTTATATGAAGCTGACAAAGGAACAAGTCCTAAATGATATAGCATTGCTGCCATCAGGTTACAAAACCGCTGATATAGACAGGCTTATAAATAAATATGTAAAGAATAAGACAGATTCATCTGCTTTGCGTCCTTACGTGCTGGAATTTCAGCAGCTGCATAGAATATATTACTTCGTTGCGTTAAAACAAATGAAAACAGCAGAAGAGCGAATGGAGTTTATTCATAACAACCTTTTATTTTCTGATTGGTGGCATACCGATCAGCTTATCGGGTTCGTTTCAGATATTGATTTTGATGTAGCTTTGAATTATTCAAAAGCATATATATTGTCGGATGACGCTTTTATAAGACGTTGGGGATACGTGTTGTTCATATCGAAGCTTTGTACTGAACAATCCGAACGGATTTTCCCACTTTTGAAAAACGATGAGCATTATTACGTGCAGATGGCACAGGCGTGGCTAATTGCCGAGCTTGCAGTTACAGAGCCTGACAAGGTTTTCGGGTATCTTGAAGGTTGTAGCCTGAAATATAATATCACCGGTAAAGCCATTCAGAAAATATGCGATTCCTTCCGTATATCCAAGGAGTGGAAGGAAAAATTCAAGTTGCTTCGTACAGCGTTAAAGAAATTGTGAACGAAAAGGAGAGCCATAGTAGGCTCTCCTTTGCTGTTATGAAATTATATATATTGCAGTTTTCCTCTTTACTCCGGAATATAGTCAAGCAGACACTTGGTTTCGTTATAAGAAAGCATAGTAAATTCGTTTTCTTCCGTACCGAGGATGACAGCGATATTGTAACCGCTGTCTGAATACTTCTTTGCGGCAATTATGCACTGACCTGACAAGGTATTGCCGCCCTCCTTGAGAATTTTGATATCGGGTGAGTAGAGCAGGTGATCGTCATTTTCCTGCTGAGTATTCAGCTTTGTGGGACGTGATACTGTTTTCTCAGAGTTTTGTGTAAGCTCTGTGATGATAATAACTTCCTGCGACATCAGGTCTGCAAATTGTTTGTTATGCATTGCATAGGAGGCTATAAGAGCCATATCGTAGGCGGTTGAATAGCAATTGGTATTCATTTTACCGTATGGGCCGACGCATACCGTATTTGCGGCGCCTGCTTTTCGCAGAACGTTGTTAATAATCTTCATGAATTTATTAAGATCGTTGCTATAGTAGAGTGCAATTGCATATATTGCATCGGCGGCTCCGTACTTGAGAGCTATAAATATAAGATCTTTAAGCAGATATCGTTCGCCGGCCTTCAGACCGAATTTTCTGCATCCGTTTGTGTATCGGCTGACGTTGGCGCTTACGGTCACCTTTTCATTCAGATTCATATTTTCAAGTGCCGCTACAGCACTTATGAGACTGATAAGACTCGCTACGTTTCTTTTTTCGTGAATGTTCTTTCCGCATATAAGCTGACGGGAATTGCTGTTTACAAGTGCCATCGCAGGAGAGTTTACGTGAAGACAGTTCACATCCGCATGTGTACCAAAATAAGGGGTGATTTCAGGGGTGAAATCCGTGTCAAATATCTGATCTACGTATTTATCAAAGTCGTATGATTTGTGGACGCCCTTACAAAGTACAATATCATTCGGACGGAGAATGCTCTTTACAAAGGAAACGAACTCGGCGGTGTCATAGAAATGGTATGCCGTGCCGCCTGCCGCATTTACTTCGTCAGTGAATATACCGGACTTTCCGCCATAGGTCACTACAATATCAAAGCCGTATTCTGCAAGCTTTTTGCCAAGGTCACGATGAACCTGCTCGGAGAGTCTGCCCATTCGGCTTATATGACCGAGTAAGGCGATTTTACGTTGTTTAGCTCTGTCGCATTTCATACTGTCAAGCAGATTGAATGCAACGATATTGGCTTCAGGAGATGCTCCGTAGCAATCGTTGATAACTGTGATATTATCGTGGACGGTATAGACGTTCTGACGGATACCACTTGTCCTGAAGCTTGCAAGACCTTTAAGTATCAGTTCGTCACTAATACCGAATTTGTCGGCAACTGCTATTGCGGCGAGAGCTCCGTATATATTATGCTTTCCGGGTATATTCAGATGAACGGAAAGTTTTCTGTCGGGACATACTGCGGTGAAATCGGTACTACTGTTATTAAGCTGTATATCTGTGCAGTAGTAGTCTGCGTTCTTTGATTCTACAGCAAAGGTCTTTACCTTGTGTCGATAATTAGTGCTCATAAGAAGCTCATCGTCAGCATTGAGGAGCAGTAAACCTGTTTCTTCTGACATATATTCCGCACATTTTAATTTGCTTTCAAGAATGTGAGCTTTGTCTCTGAAGTTCTCAATATGACAGCTTCCTATATTGGTTATGATGCATACTTCAGGTCTTATAGCCCTTGACATTATCGCAAAATGATTGGATGGGCTGTTAAGTCCCATTTCACAGCTGAAATAATCTATCGGGCCGTTTGAGGAGCTTACTGCCGTGCAAAGACCTCTTTCTCCGTTCAGCGAACCCTGATTACGGATTGCGTTTCCCGCAACCTTTAAAACGGAATATACTATATCTTTGACAGTTGTTTTCCCTATAGAGCCTGTAACTGCTACAGATTTTGTGTTGTCTCTTTTTAATATATATGAGCAAACGTCAACCCACGCTGCTCTGCTGTCGGCTACTACAAGGGTAGGAACACCGGGAATTTCTTTATCGGATACAGCAAGCATAGGTTTTACGGAAACCTTGTCCGGGTCGTTTTTGAATTTGAAATATACCCCGTTACTGCAGAGGTTGATATTCTCCGAAATGCGATTTACCGTGTTGTTCAGTATATTTTCAAATTTGATACTTGCCCGTTCAAAAAGCGCCATATCGTCCTTGCATATAATCTTGATAAGAGAAGATACTGTAAGCTTGTTCATACGTTACACCTCCGTTTGATGTTAAAAGTGCATCCTGATACATATTATACCATTCGTTTGTTACTATTGTCAACTGTCTGTGCTTATTGCATACGGAATATTCTTCGGAAATCTGCTCTATTGAAATTATGGGTGAACTGTGTTATAATTAGCTGAACGGCGTATTTACAGCCGTAAGATAATCACGTTCAATGCCGGAATGAAGTTTACGGGGAGGTCAGTATGCCACTACAGATAATCAGACAGGATATTACAAAAATGCAGGTTGACGCTATCGTCAATACCACAAACAAGGATATGATAGGCTATAGCGGTGTTGACCTTGCTATACGTAAAGGCGCCGGAGCGCTTCTTGACGAGGAATGCAAAAAGCTTGCACCGCTCGGACTCGGTGATGCAAAAATCACAGGCGGTTATGACCTTGATGCAAAATATATCATACATACCTCAGGACCTGTATGGCGTGGAGGATTATCCGGAGAAAGTATAATACTTAAATCCTGCTATATGCAGTCTTTAAAGCTTGCTGTGGCTAACGGCTGTAATTCGGTAGCTTTTCCGCTTATCTCGTCGGGAGCTTACGGTTACCCAAAGGATCAGGTGTTAAAATTTGCAATAAAGGTTATATCTGAGTTTTTGCTTGAGCATGAGCTGATGGTGTATATCTGTGTTTTTGATCGTACTTCATACGAATTCAGCAAGGAGCTTTTTGCTGAAATCAGCGATTTTATCGGCGAAGATGAGGAAGAGGCGGAGGCTGTTTCTTCTGAAGCTGTGATTCTCTCTGATAATGCCGTTCCTGAAAGAAGAATGCTTTTTTCGTCCAGAAAAATAACGGCTTCTGCACGGGCTGAGTGTAGCTGTGATGAAGCGGAGTCTCTTCAGGAATATATGAAGTCGATGGATAAATCCTTTGCCTATAAGCTCTTTGACCTCATCGACAAGCACGGCATGAGTGACGTTGAATGCTATAAAAAGGCAAACGTTGATAAAAAGACGTTTTCGAAAATCAAGTGTAATCCGCAGACGTATCGCCCGTCAAAGCAGACAGCCGTGGCTTTTGCGATAGCACTTGAACTGAATCTGGACGAAACACAGGAGCTTCTTGCTTCGGCAGGACTTACGTTGTCCCGTAGCTTTATATTTGATAAGATTATCATATATTTTATCCAAAAGAAAAATTACGATATTTTCGAGATAAACGAGGCGTTGTTTGAATTTGATCAGGTGCTTCTGGGTTGCTGATAAAAGTCTCCCGTCAAGCGACCATTTTAATTCGTGATAGTTGTATAATGTGGTTGTAAGGTTAAGAAAGACCTGCAACCACATTTTTTATTCAGGAGGAAACGGATATGAAGGAAAACAAGAATAACGTTACAGAGCTGGTATTTATTTTAGACAGAAGCGGATCTATGGCGGGGCTGGAAGCGGACACCATCGGTGGCTTCAACGCTATGATAGAAAAACAGCGCAAGGAGGATGGCGAATGCTACGTATCAACTGTGCTTTTTGACAATCACAGCGAGGTTCTCCACGACAGAGTAAAGCTTTCTGAAATAAGACCAATGACAGACAAGGATTATACAGTAGGTGGATGTACAGCTCTCATCGACGCACTCGGCGGTGCGATTCACCATATCGGAAACGTTCACAAGTATGCCCGTGCAGAAGACGTTCCTGCACATACTATGTTCATCATTACTACCGACGGCATGGAGAATGCAAGCCATATATATACAAGCGAACGTGTAAAGAAGATGATTGAACGCCAGAAGGAGAGATACGGCTGGGAGTTTCTCTTCATAGGTGCCAATATCGATGCGGTAGAAACGGCGGCAAGATACGGCATCAGCGGAGATCGTGCGGTTAATTACAAGGCTGACAAGCGTGGTACAAGGGTTTTGTATGAATCAGTAGCAAGAGCAGTATGCAGTGTCCGTAAGAGCGAGGCACTTTCTGATGATTGGTGTGCCGAAATTGATGAGGATTACAGAAGCAGAGGAAATGATTGAGTTTTACCGTAACAAATAAATAGCACTGCTTAGTAAAACACATAAATAACGTAAAAACCGCTTTCGGGTAATCCCGGAAGCGGTTTTTCTATGATTTATAAAGCTTTTATATTTGCCATCTGTTTGCATAATAATGCTCTGTGTTGCTTTGTCAATGATTCGTTAAAAAAAATCAGAAAAGTTCGCCATTTAATAAAAAAGCCTTGATATAATAGGCAGGAGAATGCCAATTCAGAGGCGCATTGGAAAATTGTGCAAAATAGCAATTGACTTCACCATATTGTGGTAGTATAATAAACGTAGACATATTATATTTATGGAATATTACCGTGGCAGAATTTGTCGCAGTATAAATAAATATTGGCTTTAAGCTGATAGGAGGTTTTTATGAAAAACAAATTCTTTAAGAAAGCCTTATCCGTCTTTACGGCTATGGCTATGATGTTATCGCTTATGACGGGCATACCGTTTGGCGAGCACGGACTGAGTGTTACTGCAAGTGCGGAAACCTTAGGTGCGTTTGAGGTAACAGGCGGTGTTCTCTATACTGATTACGCCTACGCAAGCGACGTGCTGACAATCTATACCTCTACGGCACTCACTATCAAAAACACAACCCCCTCAACACCTACAACCGACAGAATTGAGGTTGCAGACGGCGTTTCCGCAAACATCACCCTCGCAGGGGTAAATATCGACGTTTCGACTACAGGTGCGGCGGCATTCAAGATAGCCGACAACAGTGCTGGAAATGTAACAATCACCCTTGCAGACGGTACGACAAATACGCTGAAGAGCGGAAGCTCCTGCGCAGGTCTTCAGAAGAACGGCGGTGTAGATACAGGCACTCTCACTATCACAGGCGGAACGGGCTTACTCAACGTTTATGGAGGAACAGGAGGAGCAGGACTCGGCAGCTCAGGATACAATGCGG
>JAFTVY010000011.1 GCA_017465545.1 Ruminiclostridium sp. | reverse complement strand
CAGAAAACGGTTCTTTTCGTTTAAAAGCTCGCCGTCGGCATAGACGTTGCCCTTTGTCTTCATAGCAGTCAGTACAGCCTTTACGACACCTGTTGTGTAGGCGTTTCTGCCACCTATCAGCGCCTTTGATTTCACCTTTTCCATAGTAACGCACACTTCTGTGTCAAAGCCGAAATTCACAACGTTTATCGAATATCTGTCCCCGACCTTTATTAAATCTATGGCTTTTGCAGGAGCGGTCATAAGCTCCTTAACGTCCATGAATACTTCCTTGCCGCCGTAATATTTTACGTAATCATTACCGCTTCCGCAGGGGTAGCAGGTGACCTCTGCATTATCAAAATGTACTGCACCGTTTACCACTTCGTTTAGCGTTCCGTCACCGCCGCAGGCACAGAAGCGTAAGGCTTCGTCAGGGTTAGCAGAGCATATCTTTTTTACAAATCCGGTAGCGTCGCCCTTGCCCGTGGTTGTATATATCTCGTAAGGCAATTCACAACCTTTAAGCTTTTCTGTAATCTCCTTTAATGCGCTTCCTTTTCCTGAATAGGGATTTACGATAAAATAAGTTTTCATATATTTCTTTCCTTTATTTTAATTTTCTTTTTACGTTTTACTTGAAGGTATCGCTGTGATGTGGTATAATTTACTATTATAATGACTTCTGGGGGAATCTGCTTTGAACGTAACCAAGGACCGTATTTATCTGTTTGACAACCTGAAAGGCATTCTTATGCTGCTTGTGGTTTTCGCACATATGTTATTACCGTTTCAGTCTGATAATGCAATAGACCTGACGTTTGATTTTATCTATATGTTCCATATGCCTGCCTTTATTTTCTTGTCGGGATATTTAGGCAAGAGTAAAAAAAGCAGTAGCTTTTCATCGGTTATAAAGCTTATATTCCTGTATTTTATTTTCAACAGTATAATGGGCTTTATATACGGCTTTGGCTCACTTATTGTGCCGCTTTATTCCTTCTGGTATCTTCTTGCTCTTATCGTATGGAGAATTACCGCTGAACGTATCGCAAAATTCAAGGATATAGTTCTTATCCTTGTATTTATCGCTATGATGGCAGGCTTTTTCCCGACCATTGACAATACGCTTTCGATAAGCAGAATAATCTGCTTCTATCCCTTCTATATGGCTGGCTATCTATACTCTGAAGAAAAGATGCAGGCTGTTATAAATATGAAATTATCCGCCAGATTATCAAAGGGCTTTCTGATCCTTGCAGGAGGCTTTATAATCGGATTTTTCTGCCGTAATTATTTCGGATATACCGATGGCGCACTTATGATGGACGTGTATCCCACTCCGATGGCTGCGGCGGGCAGACTTGCACTTCTTGCCATAGCGGCTGTGTTTATTATATCCTTGCTTTATTTAGCTCCCCGCAAAAAATTACCCTTGCTGTCTGTTATGGGAAAGAATTCCCTATGGATATATCTTCTGCACAGACCGATAACGTTGCTTATAACAGATAATCTCCCACTATTGGAAGCACCTGTTTTAATAGCCGTTGCAACGGGCTGTACGATAGCTATCTGTTTTATTTCAGGAAACGATTTTCTTGCAGATATTCTGAATAAATTCCTCACCCAGGGTGCTGAGATGTTCACGTCCGACAAGAAAGGCTTTTCTGTTGCAAAGCTTGTATCAGGACTTGTAGCCTTCGGACTGTGTTTTGTTGCGGTGTGGGGCGCTATTCCGAAGGAGCTTCCCCCCGACAAGGAGGATACAGGAACTCCTGCACCCGTTACCGACGTTATTTATAACGTAATGACAACACAGCAGAAGGAGGCTTTTGATAACGCCTTTAAAATAACCTTTTCAGGAGATCTTATCCTTCTTGAGGATCAGGTAAAAAGAGCCTATGACGGCGAAAAATACGATTTTTCCGATGTGTTCCATTATGCAAAAGAATATATTTCTTCGGCAGATTTAGCTATAGGCGTCTTTGAAGGGCCTATGGCAGGTGAGCAGGTCGGATATTCCTCAAGTAACTACGATGACGGAAAAACACTCGCACTGAATTTTCCCGATGAATTCGGCATAGCGGTAAAGGATGCAGGCTTTGACCTTGTCACTACCGCCAATAATCACGTGCTTGACAAAGGCACAGATGGTGCTTTAAGAACTCTTGACAAGCTTGACGAAATAGGTCTTGACCATACGGGCTCATATCGTAATGCCGATGAAAAGGAGAATAAAAGAGTAAAGCTTCTGGAGTGTCAGGGAATAAAATTCGCTGTACTCAGCTACACCTACGGCAGTAACGGATATTCGACCGACGACTTTATAAATGGCGACGTATCACATATAACGTCAGTTATTTCAGGAGTTGAAGGAGAGCAGTTTGAGGTTCTCAAAGAGAAGGTGAAAAAGGATTTTGAAAAAGCAAAATCTCTTTCTCCCGATCTTATTATAGTTCTTCCTCATATCGGCACACAGTTCTCAAATTCTGCCGATTCCGAACAAGAAGCCTGGTATCAGATATTCAGAGAATGCGGTGCGGATATTATACTCGGTGACCACGCTCATGCTGTCGAGCCTGCTTTTATAAATGATTATAACGGCAAAAAGGTTTTTGAAGCCTATTGTCCCGGAAACTTTGCTAATATCTACAGAGAAAACCAAGGCGATACAAGTATGCTGGTTGACGTGTATATCGATAAGAATACAAAGCAGGTAATCGGCGGAGGAATAGTACCTCTCTACACACAAAGCTCAGCTGACGGAAATTATCGTGCGCTCCCCGTATACGAAATGATGACAAATAAAGAACTACGCCGACAGCTCAGTACAGATGAGCTGAAAAAAGCGGAGCAGTCAACCGAAATTATAACGTCGGTCGTTTTCGGTAGTGGTATGGATATAAATTCCGTTACCGAAACGATGTATTTTAATGAAAACGGATTTCTTCGTAGCATAAACGATGGGCTTACGCTTGACGATGATATGAAAAACGGTCTTTTATATAATGCTATGACTGATGCAGAAAGCATCTGCTTTATCGGTGACAGCGTTACCGAAGGCACGAAAAACGGTGGCTGTCCCTGGTACGAGCCGATAACTCCCTATTTTTCCGATAAGAAAATCTATAATCATTCAAAGGGCGGATGCACGATATCATATCTTATAGATACCGCCGAAGGCATACCCGCCTGCGATCTGTACGTTATAGCTATAGGGACAAACGACGTCCGCTACCGTGACAAAGATACCTGCGCTATGACCTCTGCGGAATTTACAGACCGTGCAGAACAGCTGATGCAGAAGCTCATAGAGAAAAACAGCAAGGCGGAGATTATCTTTATCGCTCCCTGGCATTCTACCGACGGAGACTCCGTATCATCACTTCCTTACAGTACTAAGCTATCGCTGAACAATGAGTATTCCAACGCACTTAAGAAATTCTGTGATGAAAATGACTGCGGATTTATAAATGCAAATCCCTTTATTATTGAAAAACTTACCTATTCACCTGACAGAACTTATCTTCTTGATCATATTCACCCCAACGCAGGCGTGGGGGTAGTGATGTATTCACAGGCCGTTTTAACGTCAGATTGATAAAAGCAGGGAGAAATCTCCCTGCTTTTATTATATCAGTAAATCCGACGTTAGTCAACACAAGATAAGTTATATACATAAATACGGCAGTAAAAGGCTGAACAGACGTTATACGGCAAAAAAAGCCTCCCGCTTACACGGGAGGCTCTGACGTTAAATATTATTCGCAGCAACCGCAATCACATTCGTCGTCTTCGAGACAGCTTAAATCGAATTCAAGTGTTTCGCCACAGTTAGGGCAGGGAATTGCGCCTTCCTGGATAACGTCGAAATCAACAGTGATAGAGTTTTCGCAAGCAGGACAAGTAACCTCGTACATATCCTCGTATTCATCATCGCAGTCACAGTCGCAATCACAGCAGTCACAGCAATCTTCTTCGCCGTAAACTTCGTCCTCTAAAAGAGAAACTGCTTCTTCTACGTCTGTCATAACGTCTGCAACGTCGTTTAATTCTTCGTCAATATCAACTAAAGTGAGAGCAATATCATCAAGCACGTCAATGATGGCGTTGATCATCTTGCCTTCCTTAGTTGTGTCTTCAATACCAAGACCTTCTGCAAGGCCCTTGAGGTAGGATACCTTTTCTGCAACTGTCATAGTAATATTCTCCTTTGCAAATAAATTACTTGTTTACACGTTCCATGTATTCGCCTGTTCTTGTGTCGATACGGATTAATTCGCCGATATCGATGAATAAGGGAACACGTATTTCTGCACCTGTTTCAAGTGTTGCGGGCTTTGTAGCGTTTGTAGCTGTATCACCCTTGAAGCCGGGGTCTGTCTGAGTTACTTCGAGCTCTACAAAGTTAGGAGGTTCTACGCCGAATACCTTACCCTTGTAGGAAAGTACCTTACATACCATGTTTTCCTTAACAAACTTGAAGTTGTCGTCAAGTTCGCTGGGGTTGATGGGCACCTGTTCGTAAGTTTCTGTGTCCATGAAGTAGTATAACTCACCATCGTTGTATGAGTATTCCATATCCTTTCTTTCAACAAAAGCGGTAGGGAACTTAGCTGAGGGGTTGTATGACTTTTCAACCACAGAGCCTGTGATTACGTTTCTTACCTTTGTTCTTACGAAAGCGGCACCTTTACCGGGCTTAACGTGCTGGAATTCAATAACCTGCATTACGTTGCCATCTTCTTCAAAGGTCATACCGTTTCTGAAATCGCCTGCTGTTACCATAATTTATAATTCCTCCGTAAATTTAATGGGGATTTTCCCCTGATATTCTATACCCTATTATTTTACCTTATTTCGTTCATAATTGCAAGCCTTTTTTGAAAATTTCTTGATATTTTATAAAATATATCTCATTAAACAGTAAAACCCTCACGTATTATTGTGAGGGTTTGTGCAATTTTTATTCTCTTTTGATGCTACTTTATAGCGTCTTTCTCATTGTAATTGCCTTCCATCCGTTAGGTCTTATCGCCGAGCCTGTTTCGGTAAAACCGCACTTCTGATAGCACTTATATGCGCCAATATTAAAATCGAATACACACAGCGACACTTCGGAAATTCCCAGTATTTCCTTGCAATATTTTAAAAATTCCAGCATTATTTTTGTGCCGATGCCTTTGCTCGTTATCGACTGGTCAATTACAAATCTACCGATAAGTGCAGAATTATCCTGTTCTTCCCGGTGTATGATTTCAACAGTCCCCACTATTTCGCCGTTAAGCTGTGCCTCAAATATCTGTGCACCGTCATAAAGTCTTTTTGAAATCTGTTCTTCTGTCAGCGGATAGATATAGCCTGCGCCTGCCCACTGCATAAGAAAGTCGACATCTTTATCCTTGCACCAGTTGACTATTGCCTTGATATTTTTGTTATCCAGTTTTTTGATTTTTATTTCTTCGTTCATATAGGTGGCCTTTATTCTGTTTCAGTAATCTTACTCTTTACCGTCGCAAGGCTGTCTGCAGAGATCTCATATCCCTTGCTTGTCATTTCACCGTAGGGTACGTAGTAATCACATATTTCGTTAGTGTAGCTGAAGGAGTAAAGCAGAGCCTTTTTCTTCTGCTCGTAATCCTGCTTTGTGATATTCGTCTCCGTGAAATTTATAATGAACTGAGAATACTGCTCGATAGAGCCTTCTGAAAGTCCGTTGAAATTCTGATTGATAAATTCGGAATAGGAACCGCCCTGTATCTTGCAGGGGTAGGTATCATCCTTTACGCCATAATCAGGGAAGGTGACGTAGGCGTAAAGCTGTCTGCCCGTAAAACTGCTTGTACCCTTGTTGATGATGGTCATTGTCTTATCATCTTTATTCTCATGCTTTAACTGGGTAGGTACAGTTAAAGTAGTATTACCCGCCATATCGAAGAATTCGATAAGAGTTGACTTTGAAAACTTTACGTACTTGCTTATCTTTACGCCCGTTGCATCTGCAACAAGCTTTGTAGCCGCCTCGGCACCGCCGTTTCTGTAAGCGTTTGCAAGAGTGTTGCCATTCATACAGGAATTTTTGAGGTAGGGCATAAGTATAATGGAATTGGTGTCGCCTCTGTAGGTAACGGTCATATAATAATCGGGCACAGAGCCTGCTTCGTCAGCCAGCATGGCAAGGACCGTAAAATTGTGCGCCTTGTCAGGCTTGAATACAGTACCCGTGTTCTGCGATACGTTTTCTTCTCTTTTCTGGGATTCGTAGAACGAATTCAGCAATGCATTTGAAGCTATATATACAATTACACCGGCAATCAGAAAAGTGATAAGATATATGTACCAGTTGCTCCTTCTTTTTGTCAAGTTTATCATCCTCCGATAAAGTATATTAAAAACACTTGAAATTTACTCAAAAAAATAGTACAATATAATAATAGCATAAATAAAAATAAAATACAAGAGATTTTTTCTTTTTCTCTTGCATTAAATAAAGAAGGTCTTATATTTTGAAGAAATTTTTAAAGCGTGCCTGGGCAGAAATCGACCTTGACGCACTTCGCCACAACTACAAGGAAATAAAAAAGCTCACCGGCGACAAGGAAATATTAGCGGTTGTGAAGGCGAACGCCTACGGTCACGATGATAAAACCGTATGCCATACCCTTGAAGAGCTGGGAGTAAAATACTTCGGCGTTTCAAATCTGTGGGAGGCTGAAAAATTAAGAGATCAGGGCATAAAGGGGACTATCCTCACCTTCGGCTATACCGACGAGGATTATTTTGACGAGCTGATTTCTCTCGATATCACCCAGACTGTGGGTAGTGTGGAATATGCGGAGAATTTAAGCCGTTACGCTCTTTCAAAGGGCGTAAAAATGCCGGTACATATTAAAGTCAATACGGGCATGACAAGAGTCGGTATCGAAACTGAAGAGGAGCTGAACACAATCCTCTCCCTTGAGGGACTTTCCTGCAAGGGAATATATACCCATTATGCCGTTGCGGATAGCGACAATCCCGACGATATAAATTATACGGCTTCCCAGTACAAGAAGCTTATGGATATAGCAAGGGATAAGGGACTGCTTATCCACAGTCAGAACAGTGGCGGTATCTTATATCACGGCGATTTTGAAGGAGATATGGTAAGAGCAGGTGTTATCCTCTACGGCAATGCACCGAACTACCCTCTTTCCATGCCGATTGAATTAAAGCAGGTCATGAGTATAAAGTCGGTTGTATGCCAGCTTAAAAAGATAAAAAAAGGTACGGAAATAAGTTACGGCAGAACCTTTAAAGCTCCCTGCGATATGACGGTAGCTGTTATTCCGATAGGCTATGCAGACGGCTATTTCAGAGGCTTTTCAGGTAAGGGTAAAATGCTTATAAACGACGTTCTTTGTCCCGTTCTCGGCAGAGTATGTATGGATCAGGTAATTGTTGATGTAACGGATGTGCCTGATGTAAAGGTCAACGATATTGTTTACGTATATTCCGATAAATGTAAGGAAACAGGCATTGATTACAATGCTGATATCCTTGGTACTATCGGCTATGAGCTTACCTGTGCGGTAGCGCTCAGAATTCCGAGGGTTATCATCTCAGGCGGAGAAATAACCGAAATTGTAAGATACGGACTTATATAGTTTTAAATTTGCAACGCAAATTTAAAACAGTGATATTTTTGCCTTTGGCAAAAGTGATATCCGACTGAGTCGGGTGATATTCAGCTACGCTGAGTGATATTTCGTGCAATGCACGAAATTGAGGAATCCGCCTTTGGCGGATAGATTGTAAATGTTTTGGGCGACCTATGGTCGCCCTTGAATTATATCAAAAACAAAAGGCAGAAGTTTTACTTCTGCCTTGATTTATTTATTAACCGAATATATTCAGCAGTACGCCTGCCGCTACGGCAGAACCGATAACACCTGCTACGTTAGGTCCCATAGCGTGCATTAAAAGGAAGTTTGAGGGGTTTTCCTTTGAGCCGACTGTCTGGGAAACTCTTGCCGCCATAGGTACTGCGGATACACCTGCAGAGCCGATGAGGGGGTTTACCTTACCCTTTGTAACAATATACATCACCTTACCGAAGAGTACACCGCAAGCTGTACCAACACAGAATGCAAGCAGACCGAGAACAACGATGATGATAGTCTTTAAGCTGAGGAAGTTTTCAGCTGTTGCAGTAGCACCTACTACAACGCCGAGAAGTATTGTGACAATGTTCATAAGCTCATTGGAAGCTGTCTTTACAAGTCTGTCAACAACGCCGCTCTCACGGAATAAGTTACCAAGCATCAGCATACCAACAAGGGGAGTAGCGTCAGGAATAACGAATGCAACGATAAGTGTTACTGCGATAGGGAATATAATTTTCTCTCTCTTTGTAACAGGACGAAGGCTGTCCATCTTTACAAGACGTTCTTTCTTTATTGTAAGCAGCTTCATTATAGGAGGCTGGATGATAGGTACCAGCGCCATATATGAGTACGCCGCAACGGCAATAGAGCCCATAAGCTGAGGAGCAAGCTTGGATGTTAAGAATATGGCTGTAGGGCCGTCAGCACCACCGATGATACCGATAGAAGCCGCCTCCTTGAAGGAGAAGGAGATTTCGGGGATGCCTGTAAAGCTTAAGAAGCAAGCACCGAGGAAGGTTAAGAAGATACCTGCCTGAGCCGCCGCACCGAGCAGTAAGCTCTTGGGGTTTGCAATAAGGGGACCGAAGTCTGTCATACAGCCGATGCCAAGGAAGATAAGGGGCGGGAATATCTGCGTTTTAACGCCGATATAGATAATATCAAGCAGACCGCCGTGATGTAATACTTCGCCGTAATTTACACCGTTAAGAGCAACCTCTTCTGTCATAAAGAATTCGGGGTGGAATACGCCCGAGCCGGGGATGTTTGTAAGCATCATACCAAAAGCGATAGGTAAAAGCAGTAAGGGCTCAAACTGTCTTACGATTGCAAGATATAAGAGCAGGAATGATACTGCAAGCATAAGAGCCTGCTGAATTGTTATATTGCAGAAACCTGAATTGAACCATAGTTCTTTCAGGGTGTTCAGAAATACTTCGATGATTTCCATTGTATTCTCCTTTAAAATTTATGTTGAAGCTATATCAGAAAGGGCGTGTGTTGTCGATTACGCCTGCAGTACCCCAGCTTGATCTGGGCTGTTTTTCACTGCGCTTTATCTTCTTGATGGCGTAAGTCTTGCCTTCCTGCTCGCCATATGCGGCAATTGCGGCAGAGATAACTGCGATGATTTCGCTGTCATCCTCTTCATACACCTCTTCTTCGACAACCGGTGCAGGTTCTGCAACAGGAGCCTCAGGAGCTTTTTTTGCTTTCTTTTCTTTTTTCTTGCCGATGTTGCTGAAAAGGCCTATGAGATAAATAAATCCGATAAGTATGCCTAAAATCAGGAAAACAACTACAAGACCGGTGATTACAGATGCCCACATACCACTCAGGTTCTGAGAAGCGTATTCTTCTGTAATGATCGCCATTGTACGAAGTAAATTATCCATCCTCACGTACTCTCCATTCGTTATTTTTGTTATATAGCGTCTCTTTTCTAAAAGAAACACAAGATTAATATTATTATACTACATTTCTCCGACAAATTCAACTATTATTTTGCGATTTTTTTAACAAATTTTCGAATTTACAGATGAAAATTGAATTTTTACCGTTTCTTAAACTACGCTGTGTGGGTTTACATAAAAAGAATTTTATGCTACAATTAAAGCAGATTAATAAAAGGAGTCTTTTATATGGAATATTTACACAGCGACAGCGTAAGATTATCTGAGGACGGAAAATCCGTTGTTATAATAGATCAGACCTTATTGCCCGAAAGGACGGAATATCTGTCCCTGTCAGCTCCCGACGAGCTTTTTGAAGCAATAAAGCTTCTTAAAGTAAGGGGAGCACCCGCTATAGGAATTTTTGCAGGCTATTCAATGTACGTTCTGTCCCTCGGTATAGAAACAGAGGACGTATCCACTTTTCTTGTCAGACTGAAGGATTACGCCGCTTTTCTTGATTCGTCAAGACCTACCGCAGTAAACCTCAGCATGGCTACCAAAAGAATTGTCAGAACCGCCGAAGAATACAAGGCTCTTTCGGTGGCGGAGATAAAGGAAAAAATAAAAAGTACCGCTATAGCGATACATAAAGAAGATATAGAAATGTGCCGTAAAATATCAGAGTACGGACTTACTCTTGTAAAGGATGGCTTTAATATTCTCACCCATTGTAACGCAGGACCTCTTGCCACGTCAAGATACGGCACGGGACTCGGTACCCTTATGCTGGGTAAGGAAAAGGGCTATACCTTCCACGCCTTCTGTGATGAGACAAGACCGCTTTTACAGGGTGCAAGACTTACCGCCTACGAACTCGACAAGGCGGGTATAGACGTAACTCTTATCTGCGACAATATGGCAGGCTTTCTTATGAAGCAGGGTAGAATAGACGCCGTTTTTGTAGGCTGCGACAGAGTTGCCGCAAACGGCGATACCGCCAACAAGATAGGAACAAGCTCTCTTTCCGTGCTTGCCGACTATTATAAAGTACCCTTCTACGTTTTCTGCCCTTCGTCCACAATAGATTTTTCCGCAAAGAGCGGAGACGATATAGAAATAGAATACAGAGAGCCTGACGAGATACGTAGTATGTTCTATGAAAGGCCGATGGCACCCGACGTAAAATGTCTCAATCCGGCCTTTGACGTAACTGACGGAAAGCTGATAACCGCAATAATAACCGAAAAGGGTATCTGCCGTTACCCTTATGAAAAATCCCTCTCAGAGCTTTTTCTCTCTTAATCAAGGATTCTGAAATAACGTTCTCCCGTAGGTTTGGTTTCCTTTACACGAAGATTCTCAATAACTATATAACGACTTTGTTCTATGGTAAGTATCATTCTGTCGATGCTTTCCTCGTAGCCCTCCGCCTCCATTTCGACTGTGCCGTCGGAGAGATTTCTCACCCATCCGCTGACGCCTAAGCTGTCAGCGGCGGCTCTTGCACGGTAGCGGAAGCCTACCCCCTGAACCGAACCGTAGAATATAAAATGACGTCTTATCTTATCCATATCTTTACCTCTTCTTTTATTATATATAATAGTATATAATATTTTGTGTAATTTGTAAAGATTTACTTGCAATTTTAAAGGATTTATGCTATAATTTTAATATAAAATACAGCATTTCTTTATAAAAAGATGCTGAACAGAAAGGACGGATGATTATGATCATTACAGTATCAAGACAGTATGGAAGCGGCGGCACAGAGCTTGCAAAGGAGATTGCAAAAAGACTTGATATTCCTTTCTATGATAAGTCGATTATCGATATGACTGCAAAGGAAAGCGGCTTCGATCCCGAATTTATCAAGCGTACAGAAAATTCGGTCACCTCCAGCCTTCTTTATAATCTTGCGGTAGGTAGTATCTATGCACAGCCCCTTACGGATCAGCTCTATGCAGCGGAATGTAAGGTAGTAAGAAGCGTTGCGGCAAAGGGTGACGGCGTTATCGTCGGCAGATGTGCTGATTACATATTAAGAGATGAACCCAACGTTATAAAGCTCTTTGTTCATTCCACAGACGAGGACAGAATAAAGAGAGTATGCGAGAGAAAAGGCGTTTCCGAGGCAGAAGCAAGAGAGCTTATGAAGAAGAACGACAAGAACCGCAGTAAGCATTACAAGTATTACACTGACAGAACCTGGGGCGCAGGACAGAATTACGATCTTTGCATCAATATGGCGCTGTGCGGTGTGGAAAAGGCGGCAGACCTTGTTATTTCGCTTATTGGCGGATAATTTTTAATTTATATACGGCTGTCATAGGCTTTACGGTGACAGCCGTTTTATAAAGGCGGTTTTGATTTGGAATTTATTATGCTGTTGTCGGCTATCATAATAGTGCTGTGTATAGCAGGCAATAAACTTTCGGCAAAAATAGGCGTCCCCGGTCTTATAGTTTTCCTTGGACTCGGTATGCTTTTTGGCAGCGATGGACTTCTGAAGATACCCTTCGACGATTTTATCACCACAGAAAGACTGTGCAGTATATGCCTTGTGTTCATTATGTTCTGCGGTGGTTTTTCAACGAATTGGGAAGCTGCAAAGCCCGTAGCTCTGAGAGCAGGTATTCTTTCCTCGCTCGGCACTATACTGACTGCTTTTATAACCACCTTAGGCTGTCATTTCCTTATAGGCTTTGAGCTGAAGGAAAGCTTTCTTATCGGTGCGGTTATATCTTCAACCGATGCGGCTTCGGTGTTCTCTATACTCCGTGGAAAAAAGCTGAACTTAAAGGGCGGTCTCGCTTCTCTTTTAGAAATCGAAAGCGGTAGTAATGACCCTTTCTCCTATATGCTTACCATAATCGCTCTTGCGATAATGGGTACAAGCGATATATCGAGCCTTGGCGTTACGGCACTTTGTCAGGTGCTTTTCGGCGTACTTTTCGGCTTTGGCATAGCTTATCTTGCGGTGCTTGTTTTACGAAAAACAAAAATTGCCCACAACGGCTTTGATACCATATTTATGATAGCGGTTATCTTTGCCGCATACGCCGCTCCTGCAATGATTGGCGGTAACGGTTATCTCAGCGTTTACATAGCAGGTATATTTATCGGTAACAGCCCCATAAAGCATAAAGCGGAGCTTGTTCATTTCTTTGACGGAATAACCGGACTTTGTCAGATACTCCTGTTCTTTATTTTAGGACTTCTGTCAAATCCGTCGGAGCTTCCTGCAATCATTCTTCCCGCACTTGCGGTATTTCTTGTGCTCACGTTTATCTCCCGCCCGGTTGCGGTGTTCGCAATATGCTCGGTGGGTTACAGTATAAAGGAAAAATTATTCATCGCCTGGGCAGGGCTCAGAGGTGCATCCTCTATCGTATTTGCTATAACTGCGGTTGTAAGCACGGCTTACGGTGACAGTAAAATATTCAATATAGTAATGTGCGTCTGCCTTATCTCGGTTGCTTTTCAGGGAACTCTGCTTCCGTTCTTTGCGAAAAAGCTCGGACTCATCGACGATGGAAGCAGCGTTATGAAGACCTTCAATGACTATCAGGATGAAACACCGCAATTCAATATGATGAGAGTCTACGTATCAGAAAATTACAGATGGTGTGGTAAAAAAATATCCGAAATATCTATACCCGAGGATTCTCTTGTGCTTATGATAAAGCGGAATGATACTACGATAGTTCCCAGAGGAGATACCGTTATAGAAGCAGGTGATGACGTTATTCTCAGTATTCCTTCCTATTATGATAATGACGATATTGCGCTGAAGGAAGAAAAGATAGATAAATCCCATAACTGGGCAAATAAGAGGATAGCCGATCTGAAGCTTCCCACCAACTGCCTTATTATAATGGTAAAAAGAGAAGGCGAAACTATAATCCCCAACGGCAGTACAGTCATTATGCCGGAGGATATTCTTGTAATAAACGAACAAAACTGATCCTATCAGACAGAAAGGGCTTCCTATGTATATAATCAATAATATCAAGGGACATCTGGGTACTATTACAAATCATAAAAAAGAGGTAATGCGTCTGTGCTTCAAGCTCGGACTTTACAAGCAGGGCGTAATGCACGATCTTTCAAAATATTCACCGTGGGAATTCCTGTCGGGCGTAATATACTATACCGGCAATAAAAGTCCGAATACTCTCGAAAGACAAATGACCGGCAAAAGCGAAGCATGGCTTCATCATAAGGGAAGAAATAAGCATCATTTCGAGTATTGGATAGACTACGGCAGGGAGCCGGGCAGTCCGATGCAGGGAATGAGAATGCCGGTACGATACGTGGTGGAAATGTTCTGCGACAGAATAGCCGCCTGCAAGGTATACTATAAAGAAGAATACAACGATGGCAGACCTCTTGAGTATTTTCTGAAGGGACAGCACAGATATATGATGCATCCCGATACCAAAAGACTTTTAGGCAAGCTTCTCGTTATGCTGAAAAAGTATGGCGAAGAAGAAACGCTTATGTACATAAAGCACACAATACTATGATTCGGGAAACGGCGTGCGGCCAAAAAATCATTATCCGACGTATAAAGTAATCTGTTTTGTACAGACTACGTATATACGTCGGATTTACATTTAATACCTTAATTCAGTGGCATTGTTTACCGTTTTGTGCATTGTGACATTTAAAAGAGAAAAAAGTCGAATTTTATTTAGGTATTTTTGATTGTTGACAAACCCCGAATATCGTGATATAATGTATAAGCACTCTTCGAGAGGGCAAGCAAAAGAGCAGAAAACACGATGGTAAAGCGGATTTGGTTATCGCAGCGAAACCGGGTGAAAATAAAGCTCAAAAAACTTTTTTAAAAAAATTAAAAAAGTGCTTGACAAGAACGAGAAGATGTGATATAATAAATAAGCTGTCCGCTGAGAGGACAGAGAGAGTTCCTTGAAAATTGAACAATACAGAATTAAAACAATTACCTTGAGATACTTGAGAGTAACTCGAAAGAAACGAAAGATATTCTGGATAGACAAATAACATTAAGAATTTTAGCTTTTAGAACAGAGAAAGACAAACGATATTAATGTTAATTAATAT
>JAFTVY010000090.1 GCA_017465545.1 Ruminiclostridium sp. | reverse complement strand
GTTTATATCTTATTCTGCCGCATCCAGCTTTTCAAGAGCCTTTGTTATCTCCTCGATAACGCCGCCCTCTACAAACTGCTTTGCCTGACGGATGGCATTCTTGAAGGCAAGAGCGTCACTACTGCCGTGTGCCTTGATAACAGGCTTTGCTGTACCTAAAAGAGGTGAACCGCCTACCTCACGGTAGTCCATCTGCTTTGATACCGACTTTATACCCTTCATGCAGAAAAGTGCGCCGATTTTTGAAAGTCCGCCGCCGAAGATTCTTTCTTTAAGAGCCTTCTTCATAAACTTGCCCATACCTTCAACCGTCTTTAAATATACGTTTCCGGTAAAGCCGTCTGTTACTACTACGTCAACCGCACCCTGTGCCGCATCTCTCGCTTCTACGTTACCCGTAAAATTGAGGTCGCTATTCTTTAAGAGTGCATAGGTCTGAAGCTCTAAATCTCTGCCCTTTTCTTCCTCTGCACCGACGTTGAGGAGTCCGACCTTAGGGTTTGCAACTCCCATAACTCTATTCATATAGACGCTACCCATAACGGCAAACTGTCTTAACATATCAGGACGGCAATCTACGTTTGCACCACCGTCAAGAAGGATGTACATATTATCAACACCGGGCATTACGGGTGTCAGTGAGGGACGCTTTACGCCCTTTATACGCTTTACTATAAGAGTACCGCCCATAACGAGTGCCGCAGTACTACCTGCACTTACCATAGCGTCTGCCTTGCCCTCGGCTACCATTGTAAGAGCAACACCCATAGAGCTGTTCTTCTTTTCCTTTAATATCTTCTTGGGATCGTCTTCTATCTCGATAACTCCGTCAGCCTCGGCATATTCGATATTATCCTTTGAAAGACCGAGTCTTGCAAAGCAGTCGTCAAGCTTCTTTGTATCGCCTGATAAAACGACTGTTACTCCGTATTCCTTTACGGCTTCAACGGCGCCCTTTACTACCTCGTCGGGAGCGTTATCTCCACCGAATGCGTCTACTACAATTCTCATAAACTTATCCTTTCCTGATTATAACTGAGATTCCAGCGCCTTTTTAAGGTCATTAAGACCTCTGTCGGCAATAGTGCGGTATCTCAGCTTCTTGTCCTTTATCCTGTCCTCTAAAGCCGGGAGAATGCCCATATTGGCACCCATCGGCTGAAAATCCTTGTTTTCCGTACTTATATGCTTTGAAAGAGCCGCAGTCATACAGGTATCAGGGAGTAAGAGCGGAGGCTTTCCCATAAGTGCGTGAGCCAGATTTATACCTGCCACTATACCTGACGCCGCACTTTCCACGTAGCCTTCTACACCCGTTATCTGACCTGCAAAGTAGACGTTGTCACTGCATTTGAGCATAAAGTTCTTGTCCAGTAGCTGTGGGCCGTTTAAAAACGTATTTCTGTGCATAACGCCATATCTTACAAATTCTGCGTTCTGAAGTCCTGTTATCATAGAGAATACTCTCTTCTGCTCACCGAATTTAAGATTTGTCTGAAAGCCTACAAGGTTATATAACGTACCTTCGTTATTTTCTTTTCTGAGCTGTACTACTGCATACGGTCTTCTGCCTGTTCTGGGATCGGTAAGACCTACCGGCTTCATACAGCCGTATCTTACGCTTTCGATACCTCTTTTTGCAAGCACCTCGACGGGCATACAGCCTTCGTACACCTTGAGATTTTCAAAAGCCTTCAGCGGTACGCTTTCAGCGTTTATAAGCTCGTTATAAAAGGCTTCGTATTCTTCTCTTGTCATAGGGCAGTTGATATAATCAGCATCGCCCTTATCGTATCTTGTAGCAAAGAACGCCAAAGACATATCAATGCTTTCGGCTGTGATTATCGGTGCCGCCGCATCGTAGAAGCTTAAAGCCTCGCCACATTTTTCTCTTATCTTTTCGGCAAGAGCGTCGCTTGTGAGAGGGCCTGTAGCAATTATGGTATTGCTTTCAGGGAACTCCGTTATCTCATCGTATACTATTTCGATATTTGGATGATTTTTTATAGCCTCGGTGACAGCGTCGGAGAAAAGCTCTCTGTTTACTGCAAGAGCACCGCCTGCGCTTACCTTTGTCTTTTCTGCCGCCTGCATAGTGACAGAACCCATATAGCGCATTTCTTCCTTCAGCATACCGCAGGCACTTGCCGTATCTGCGGATTTCAGGGAGTTACTGCAGACAAGCTCTGCAAAGCCGCTGTACTTATGAGCGGGAGAATATTTCTTCGGCTTCATTTCGCAAAGGCGAACCTTAAATCCTCTGTTTGCCAGAGCCCATGCCGCCTCACAGCCTGCCAGTCCCGCACCTATTACAGTTACCTGTTTTATATCCAAGTTATTTTCCTCGTTTATTTATTTTCGTTTTCTTCTGCAGGTCTTACGTAACCGCAGCCCTCTGCCGCACAGTAGACCTGACCTGCCTTGCCCGCCTTCTTGAAAAGAGTCTTTCCGCAATCGGGGCATATATCGGCAATGGGAGTATCCCAGGTCATATAGTTGCAATCCTTGTAGTTTTCGCAACCGAAGAAGGGCTTGCCCTTCTTTGACTTTTTGGAAAGCATCTTGCCGCCACAGTTGGGACAGGTACCGCTTGCCTCGTTTACGATACGCTTTGTATTCTTACACTCGGGGAAACCTGAGCAACCTAAAAACTTGCCGTAAGGACCGATTTTTATAACCATATTCTTACCGCAAAGCTCACAGATAACGTCGGTAGGCTCATCGGGAATCTTTACCCTCTTGCCTTCCATATCGGTTTCTGCCTTGCCAAGCATCTTATCAAAGTCTCCGTAGAACTTCTGAAGGATAGCTACCCAGTCGGCACTTCCTTCTTCTATCTTATCAAGATTACTTTCCATCTTTGCAGTAAACTTTGTATCCACTATCTGCTCGAAGTGATCTGCCATAAGCTCGGTTATAGCTATACCAAGGGCGGTAGGCTTTAACTGCTTTGCCTCACGCTCAACGTAGTGTCTGTCTAAGATGGTTGCAATTGTGGGAGCGTAGGTAGAAGGTCTGCCTATACCGTTTTCTTCAAAGGTCTTGATAAGGCTTGCTTCGGTATATCTCGGTGGTGGCTGTGTAAAGTGCTGATTACCTGAAAGCTCCTTGACCTTAAGCTTTTCGCCTGTGGTGAGCTTAGGTAATGCACCGCCCTCATCGTCATCGGTATCCTTGCTCTCTTCATAAAGAGCTGTAAAGCCGTCGAATTTTACAGTATAGCCATTCGCCTTGAACAGACAGCCGTTGCAGATTATGTCAACGGATTTCGTATCAAGGATGGCATTTTCCATCTGGCTTGCCATAAAGCGTTCCCATATGAGCTTGTAGAGCTTATACTGATCGCTGGTAAGAGTAGGCTTTGCCATAGCAGGGGTTATTGTTATGATAGAGGGACGGATAGCCTCGTGAGCATCCTGAGCGTTGCCTTTTGCCTTGTAGTTTCTGGGCTTTGCGGGCAGATAATCCTTGCCATAGGTCTCTTCTATAAGCTTTGCCGCCGCCGCCTTTGCCTCATCGGATATACGAAGGCTGTCGGTTCTCATATAGGTGATAAGACCTACCGCTCCCATTCCTTCCACTTCAACACCTTCGTACAGTTCCTGTGCCGCCTTCATGGTACGGCGGGAATTGAAGGAGAGCTTTCTTGACGCTTCCTGCTGTAACGTTGACGTTGTAAAGGGAGGTGCAGGAGTCTTTTTTCTGCTGGAATTCTTGATTTTATCTATAACGAATTCGCCATTTTCAAGTCTTGCTAATACCTTATCCGTTTCTTCCTTTGTGGAAGGCTTGAACTTTTCGCCGTCTACCTCGGTAAGCTTTGCGGGAAAAGCCTTTTTGCTGGAGGCGGATAAGAGCTTTGCGTCAATCGTCCAGTATTCCTGAGGATTGAACTGCTCTATTTCCTTTTCTCTGTCAACAATCAGCTTTACTGCTACCGACTGAACTCTGCCTGCAGAAAGTCCCTTTCTTACCTTTTTCCATAAGAACGGGCTTAATTTATAGCCCACGATTCTGTCAAGGATTCTTCTCGCCTGCTGGGCGTTGATAAGATCCATATCAAGGGTACGGGGATTCTTCATACCTGCCTCGATACCGCTCTTTGTAATCTCGCTGAAGGTTACTCTGACAGGCTCCGTATCATTTATGCCGAGAATGTACGCCAGATGCCAGGATATAGACTCGCCCTCTCTATCAGGGTCGGTTGCGAGATACACTACGTCCGCTTTTTTAGCGTCCTTTTTCAGTTCCTTTATTAAATTTGCCTTATCCTTTTTGTTTTCATACTGAGGCTGAAAGCCGTTTTCCACGTCAACGCCGAGCTTTGACTTGGGCAGATCCCTTACGTGACCTGCTGAGGCTACCACCACGTAGTCCTTGCCTAAAAATTTTCCTATAGTCCTGGCCTTGTGAGGCGACTCCACTATAACAAGATTTGACATCGGTTAAAATCCCTTCCTGTTCTGTTTGTAATTTATATTATTTTTCCTTGATTAACTACACATTAACTATTTCTGCTCTTGCTTATTTCCCAGGCGATAATTGACGCCGCAACGGAAGCGTTGAGACTTTCTGCGCTGTCCATAGGAATAAAAAGTGAGCTGTCACAAAGAGATGCGGTTTTTTCCGTAACGCCGTTACCCTCGTTGCCTATTACTACCGCTGTTTTTGCAGTAAGCTTTTCTTCACCGAGCTTTTTTGCATTCTTATCAAGAAGTGCCGCATAAACTGTAAAGCCACCTTCTTTAAGAAGCGTTATTGCATTTTCCGTATCGGAAAAATACACAGGTACTCTGAAAAGCGAACCCATAGTGCTTCTTACAGTCTTGGGAGAAAAGGGATCGGCGCAGTCGTGAGACATAATTATGCCGCTTATCCCGAAGGCGTCACAGCTTCTTATAATAGTACCCACGTTGCCCATATCCTGAAGATTTTCAAGTATCAGAAAATTTGCGCTATTATTTATTGTACTTAAATTCAGAATTTTGTCAAGTGACTTTACGGTAATAAATATCCCCTGAGGCGATTTTGTGTCGGAAATATACTCTGCAATATCCTCAGGAATCCTTATTATACTGCACTTTTTTTCAAGCTGTGATACCACCGCAGGATATTTTTTTATAGCGCTGTCTGTAACGAAGGCATTTTTGCCAGGCTCTGCGCCCGATTTTATCGCTTCTTCGCACAGCTTACTGCCCTCAATCGGGAAAAAGCCTGATTCTCTGCGGGCTTTTCTGTCTGATATCAGACTACGGTACTGTTTGATAAGGGGATTTTTTCTTGATGATATTTCCATATCTGCTCCTTAATATTGTCTTTATATAAATAGTGTATCATTCATCCGCCTTGACAATTTTCTTATCATATGTTAAAATTCTTCTATCGGCTGAAAGGAATGATTAAAATGATATTTTCTGAATTAAAATCCATCTGCGACGCTACCGGGCTTTCCTATGACGACGAGACGGGCATTCTGTCCGGCGTAAAGCACGGAATTGCCGTTGCGGTCTATGATAACAAGGCACAGCGCAGATTTGATATAATCTGCGGTGCAACAGTCCGTGAGGAGCAGATAAACAAGATAACTGCCTTCACAGAAAGCTTTCCTAAAAAAACTCTTCTCGGTGTCGAAAACGCCGACGGATGCGTTAAAGTATATTGCAAGGCATATAACCTTATGCAGGAAAATCTGCCGCTGCTGATAAATTTCTTAGAAAAGCTTACTGACTTTGTAAGCAAGCACAAGAGAACTGTTACAAGCCTTACTATCGGAGATATAACAAGGCTCAGCACCTTTGCGGTTGTCAGAAAGGGTACTCCGAAAAAGGAGACTACAAAGCGTGGTGGCAAGGCGCCTCTCGATCATCGTGATACTGTCAAGGGAATCCTCGGCGGTATTATCGGAACCTTGCTTGGAAGCAGTATTTTCGTGGTATTTATTATGATGTCGGATATTTTAAGCTGGATAGGTGCCGTTGTAATGGCGGCGGCGGTAATTTCTCTTTATACCGTTTTTTCCCACAGACTCAAGGCTCCCGATACGGTCATCACCGCTGTTTTAGTGCTTGTGGGCTGGTTCTTCTCCAATACCTTTGCTCTGCTTTTCAAGATATTCCTTCGTCAGCAGGAGGCTGGAGAATCCCTCAATCTCTTTGTGATAATCGATAATCTCGGTCATTACGTCACAAAACACAGCGAGCTTGCCGGTCTTTATATGAATTCACTCATCGTCACCTTCGTCTTTGCGGTAGCCGGCACTATCGGAAGCTATTTCTTCTACTACAAGCACAACCAACGAGACATGTACTGAGGCGTGCCGCCTCTGTCATTTCCCGCCGAGGCGTGCCGCCTCCGTCAATTCCTGCCTTTTATCATATTGGTTTACGCTAAAGAATAGCGAAACGGCAGGTATCAAAAATTGCTAAACTCAAGCTCTATCAAGGCGTGCCGCCTCTGTCATTTCCCGCCTTTTACCGAATTGTTCTTCATCGAAGATAAGTGAAACGGCGGGTGTCTGAAAAAAACGCTATTGCACCTCTTTTATAAGGGGTGCTTTTTTATTTTCCGACACTTGTGTATAAACTAAATATAGAGAGACAACTTTTTCAATTGTCTCTCTATAAGGCATATTTTTTAAATTAAAGAGCTGCCTTTGCCTTTTCGCAAAGTGCTGTAAAGCCTTCGGGATCGCTGATAGCGATTTCGGAAAGCATCTTTCTGTTGAGAGCGATGTCAGCCTTCTTGAGACCGTTGATGAATGTAGAGTAGTTCATACCGTTCATCTTGCAAGCAGCAGAGATTCTTGTGATCCAGAGCTTTCTGAAATCTCTCTTCTTTAAGCGTCTGCTGATATATGCGTACTGACCGGACTTCCAAACAGCTTCCTTAGCTGTCTTGAAGAGTCTGCTCTTGCCGCCCCAGTAACCCTTTGCTAATTTTAATGTCTTATTTCTTCTCTTACGAGTTGCTAATGCACCTTTAATACGAGCCATCTTTATTTTCCTCCTGTTTTGTTATGTGCTTTTATGCAGCCTTGTCTTATTCTTATTTGTAAGGGATAAGCTTCTTTACTTCTGCAACGTTTGTCTTATCGCAGTAGCCTGCTGCACGGTTGATGCGCTTTCTCTTTGTAGCCTTCTGAGTTAATCTGTGACGACGGTTTGTCTTCTGGTACTTGATCTTACCGTTCTTGGAGATGTTGAAACGCTTCTTAGCGCCGCTGTGGGTTTTGATCTTGATTTTCTTTGCCATTTTGGAGTCCTCCTTATTTAATTTCAGCTGTTGTCAGCTTCTTTTTTTGCCTTCTTTGTACCGCCCTGTGCCTTGGGGATAACAACTGCCATGTAGTTCTTACCTTCGAGCTTTGCGGGTTTTTCGGTTGCGCCGTATTCAGCAACTGCTTCTAAGAATTTTGCCATCAGGTCTTCACATAAATTCATGTGTGAAAGCTCTCTTGCACGTCTGAAGCGCACCTTTATCCTTACCTTGTCGCCGTTCTTCAGAAACTTTATTGCCTGGTTAGCCTTGGTGTTGAAGTCGTTGGTATCGATGTTTAAAGACATCTGGATTTCCTTTACTTCAGCCTGCTTCTGATTCTTTCTCGCTTCCTTTTCCTTCTTGGACTGTTCGAAACGGTACTTGCCGTAATCCATAATACGGCAAACGGGGGGATTGCCCTGAGGAGCAATCAGTACAAGATCAAGATTGGCTTCGATCGCCATTTCAAGAGCCTGTGCAGAAGACATAATGCCGAGCTGTTCGTTATCGTTGCCGATTACTCTTACTTCCTTCTCGTTTATCTCTTCATTGATGAGCTGTTCTTTTGTGCTGATATTAAGCACCGCCTTTCTGAAAACAAAAAGTTTTGTGTTTATGCAAAACAAAAAGCGTGAAAAACTGCTTTTGCAGATTCTCTCACGCTGTACAAATATAACAGACGGATAACCGTCGGAAATTTCTGTAATTACCACATTGAACTGCCCTTCGGCGTAAATGGGTGAGAGTGCTTCTCTGCTTTTGTTTTACAATTTAATTTACCGTATGATTATACTACATATTTTCGCAGTTGTCAATAGGTATTTTGAAATTTTTCTGATTTTTTATTCTTTTTTGCCCATTGCGTCAAAAATAAGGTTAGTGATTCCGCAAAGAAGAGCGGCTATAGGATAAGCTATCCAGCATATCTTCCACATATTGAAGATAAGTCCGAGAATGAGAAAAATAATAGTTGCCACTATCATAATAATACCGCTGACAGCACCTGAAATCCTGTCATATTTTGAGGGAGTCTTATTATACGATTTGTTGTAGCTTTCGATATCATATTTATAATACTGCATACCGCCGTATATGTATATGGGAGCCGCAACGGTAACACTCATCATAAAGAAGGAGGTAAGCCATATCGAAAACTGCTCGTAGAAGGGATCCGCTTCAGGTAGCATCATACTTCCTATTACAAGAGCGATAAGACCTACAAATATTATAACGGTGGGTATAGCTATGTAAAGAGGAAATTTTCTCTTGAAGGCTTTTATTTCATCAGCCTTATAAAAGGGTGCGATATAAGGGTTTTCCTTTGTAAAATTGCCGTGTCGGATGCCGCCTACTATAAATATAGCCGCACCTATAGCCACAAAGAGCAGAAATACTCCTATTGCAATACCTGTCATAAAGGGTGACGTATACTTTTCCTCAGGTATGCCAAACAATCCGAACATAAAGAGCATTGACGTAAGACCTGCAAGAACTGTGGCGGTACCTGCGCATATAGATTTTGTAAAGCTGTTCGCCTCCTTGTCATAGCCGGCGGTATCAGCTACAAAATCCTTCTCTACATCACCCTTTATAAGAGTATCTACAGTACAGCCGAACATATCGCTTAAGGCTATCAGTTTATCCGTTTCGGGATATGCGGCGTCTGACTCCCATTTTGAAACAGTCTGACGAGATACGCCCATCATATCCGCCAGGTTTTCCTGGGTAAGCTCCTTCTTTTTTCTGTAAACCTGAATATTTGTTCCAAGACTCATTTTTTCTTCCTCTGCTTTCTTTTTCTTCAGGGGGTTTCCCTGTGACTAAAGAATACCATTTACACAGACGTAAAGTCTACAAATTCCTCGTTGCTTTTGAGTTTTTCGTTGTAAACTTGCGGTTGCATCCCTTTGCTGATGCGGGTTTGCGCCATTTTAAAAAACAAGCTTTTTTTGAAAAATATTCGCCGCATCACATCCGATACGGCGAAAATATGTAGTTTTTATATCTCGTCGCCCTTGATATCTTCCATATCAAGATTTTTAAGCTCGTGGTCGTTTTCGCTCTTGTCCACCATTTTTCCGACAAAAAGTGACAGAATAAGTCCGACAATTATCGGGAAATAGAAGGTTAAGAATCTCCAGATGAAGGTTGAGAAGGAGGTGAACTTGCCGAATATCTTACCGAAGAAGGCGGCATAGCTTCCTTCTGCCGCACCCATAGCACCGGGAAGGGGCATAAAGGCGGAGATCATCAGTACAAATGCCTGACAGGAGATTATTGTGAATAGATCCGTTCCTGAAAGTCCGAAGCCGAGGAATATAACGTAGGAAATCGCAAAATAGATCGTAAGCTGAAGTATGGTATAAAGCACCATACGGACTATAAGTCCGGGCTTTGACTTTATAAAGCAGAAATTATCGTGATAATCCTCGATTATCTTATCTACCTGCTCTATCTTTTCGTCAACGCATTCTTTAGTTTTAAGTATTCTTATCTTGCCAAGAAGTCTTATACCCCAGAAGGCAAGCTTTTTAACGGGCTTCTTTGTAAAGGCTACCATTAAAAGCAGGATTATAACCACCGTGTTTATAATAAAGCCGAATACTACAAGTGCCATAAGCGGTGCAAATTCCGTTGCAAACTGACCGAAGCGTAATATAAGCACCACGGCAGAGTATACCGTCAGCACAAACTGATATACGATAAATTTACTGAGCAGAGCCGTCATCGAGTGAGAAACGGGAGTGCCGAACTTGGAAAAGTAATACACCTGCATAGGCTGACCACCTGATGAGGAGGGAGTAATGCAGTTGAAATACTGTCCGAGCATAGCTACCACTAACGTTTTCCAGAACTTCTGCTCCGGATGTATCGTTTTAAGTGCCGCATGAAGTCCGATTGCTTCAAGGAGCCAGTACGCTACCATAAAGAGCGCCGCTATCAGTAAAAAGACTACGTTGAACTGCTTTATGGAATTTACAAGATTATCAACACCGTCGACAAATACGATATACAGAACCATTACCAGAAAGGCAATACCGCATATGATAAGGTTCAGCTTGTTTGAACTCTTCTTTTTTTCTTTCATTTATCTGCCTTTCGTTTCTTTTTTTCGGGCAGGGAATTATAGACCTTAGTATAGTAGTCGTCCCACATTTTCATTACGTTTTCTTTCGAATAGAACTTATTGCCCTTTTCAGACATTGCGCACGCCTTGTCATAGTAATCCTTATCGGTGCGGAGTCTTTCTATGCAGGAGATAAAGCCCTCCACGTCCTTTTCCTTTAAGTAGAAATCGAAAAGAATGCCCTCATAGATAGGCAGATCTCTTAAAAGAATAGGCTTATGGACGCACATACCCTCTAAAATAGTCATGGGGAACAATTCCTCAAAGGAGGCAAGGAACATAACGTCAGCTATATTGAATACCTCGTTCATATATTCTCTGTCAACAATTCCGAGGAATTTTACATTGGCAGGGGGATTTTCAAGCACCTTCTGAATCTCCTTGTAGCCATCTGTTATAGCACCGAAGGAGAAGCCGCCTGCCCACACGAACTGAACGTCGGGCATCTGCTCGGCAATCTTCAAAAAGTCGAAGATACCCTTTCTGACCTGTAGCTGTCCTGCGCTCATAACTACGAATTTATCCCTGGGGATTCCGTACTTATCACGGAAAGCCATTCTTTCCTCCTCACTTACGGGGTGGAAGGTCTCGCTGGAAACGAAATTCGGGATATAGGTTATCTTTTCTCTTGGTACCTTATAATGCTCGTTAAGTACGTCTATAAAGTAGGAGTTTACCGTCACGAGATGCTTCATACTCTTGTAGAAGCGTATCATATACCAGTAGAATATCTTTTTTATAAGCCAGGGGAGCTTTAAACTGCTTTCTACCGTTTCGGGTACCATATGAACGTAGCCCACCGAGGTTCCCTTTGAAGTAAGCCAGGGCTTAAGCAGGAAGAAGGTAGGGTTGATCGTATGATAATGTACGATAGGAGTACGCTTGTTGCTATGTTCAAGTACGGTATATTTATCGGGCATTTCCTTTATAAGTCCGACCTGCTCGATATATGCAGAGCCTACGCCCTGTCCCTTTACCGAGGTTGCCTCGGATTTCATATTGATTTCTATTGGCATAATAAATCCTCACAATAAATTATTTAAGGTATTTTCTTCTTTTTCTCTATTCACAGTTAACTTAAATTATACCACATCTGTACGTTTTTGTCAATGAGAGATAAGCTTTGCCGCACTTCTTATCCCTTTCTTTGCCTATGAACAACAAGTCCTATAATTGCAAAGAGCAAAAACGCGCCGAGATTAACTACTACAACACTTGCTCCCGCAGGAAGATCCATATTATAGGTTACCTCCATACCGATTATATAGCAAACAGACGCCACCAAAGCGGAACATATTGTTACACTCTTAAAGCTTCTGAATACTCTCATAGAGGTCAGAGCAGGGAAAATTATAAGACTGGATATTAAAAGCGCACCCATTATTCTCATACCTACTACAACCGTAAGGGCGGTAAGGAGAGCTAAAACCGTGTTGTATAAATCCGCCTTTACACCGGTAGCCTTGGAAAAGCCTTCGTCAAAGGTTACGCCGAAAATCTTGTTGTAGAAAAGCACGAAAAGTGCAATTACAACTACAGAACAAATAACACTTAAAACAAGATCCTCATTGCTGATAGCCATAATACTGCCGAACATATAGCTGTTCATATCAGCACCGCTGTTTGTCTTGGAGAGGATTATTATACCTATCGCCATAGCACTGCTGGAAAGAAGAGCAATAGCGGCGTCTCCCTTTATTTTACCACCTGAGCTTATTTTTATAAGCACGAAGGCGGCAAGCATTACAACGGGGATAGAAACGTGAAGGGGCGCAAGATTGAGTGCTGAAGCTACCGCAAGGGCGCCAAATCCCACGTGGGAAAGTCCGTCGCCTATCATGGAATAGCGCTTTAATACAAGGCTTACGCCGAGAAGGGACGCACATACGGACACTAAAAGTCCGACTACAAGCGCACGGACAAGAAAATCATACTGAAGCATTTCAAACATTTTCTTCGTCCTCCTTCTTACGTCTTGCGTTATGATGCTCGCAACAGCAATGACAGTCGCAGGTGCTCATTTCGTGGAATATATCGGTACTGCGGTACTCCTCCGTCGTGCCGAAATAATACTCTCCGCCCTCCATATGAAGTATCTTACTGCCGTATTTTAATGCTCCCTGCAGATCGTGGGAGATCATTATCACCGTTACTCCCTCTTCTTTATTAAGGCGGCTGATAATCTCGTACATTTCGTTAGTCACCATAGGATCGAGCCCCGAAACGGGCTCGTCAAGAAGAAGGAGCTTACGGGTAGCGCATAAGGCTCTGGCAAGCAGTACCCTCTGTTGCTGACCGCATGAAAGCTCCTTGTAGCTACGATGCTGGATATTCTTTATGCCAAGAAGCTCTATATTATCATTACAAAGCTTTTTATCAGCCTTGCTATAGAAGGGTGAAATACCGCTTCTGCCAAGACAGCCCGACATTACCACTTCCTTTACGGTGGCGGGAAAATCCTTCTGTGCCGCCGTCTGCTGAGGCAGGTAGCCTATCTCCTTTTGTCTTAGTCCGCCGCCGAAGATAATTTCTCCCGACGCCGCACTTTTGAGTCCTAAAATGGTTTTCATAAGGGTGGATTTGCCGCTACCGTTTTCCCCGACTATGCAAAGATAATCTCCCTGCTTTACTTCAAAGGAAAGATTCTTTATAACCGTCTGTCCCTCGTAGCCTGCGCTTAAATTGTTACATTTTATCAGATATTCTTCCATTGCTTTTCCTTTTCTTATTTAAGGCTGTTTTTTAAAACCTCGTAGTTCTTTCTCATAAGACTTACGTAGCTTTCGCCCTTGTCAAATTCCTCTTTGGATACGTTGTGGCAGGTGTGAATAGCATAAGCCTCTGCACCTGTTTCCTTGCAGATATTGTCCGCTACCTTTCTACTGCTGAACTGCAGATAGAAAACCGAGGATATCTTATGCTCCTTTATTTCGTCGATAAGCATTGCTACCGTCGCCGCACTCGGCTCGGATTCGTCGGAGCAGGAGGAGAATGCCGCAAGACAGGTAAAGCCGTATTCCTTCGCAAAATAAGTAAAGGGGAATTTATCTGCAAAGACAAGGAGCTTTTCTCCCGTAATTTCTGCCATTGCCTTAAAATCGTTGTGAAGGGCGGTTATCTCACTTTTATACTTATCGGAATTTGTCTTGTAGCCTTCGGCATTTCCGCTATCCTTTTCACATATAGCGTCGCAAATGGTCTGAAGCATTATTTCCGCATTTTTAGGAGAAGTCCATATATGCTGGTCATAGTCACCTTCGCTATGCTGATGCTCATCATCCTGATGCTCTTCACCCTCATGACTATGCTCTGCGTTTCCTATGGGAGCGGATAAATTTTCTATACTGTCAACAAGTCTTACTATCTTGGTCTTTTCCTTATCGGTATCGGCAATCAGCTTTTCCGTCCATTGCTCGTTGGTACCGCCTATATAAATGAATATATCGCAATTCTTTACGGCAATAACGTCGCTTGGCGTAGGCTCGTAGTGGTGAGTTTCCGCACCTACGGGAAGGAGCATTTTTATATCCGCCTTATCCCCTGCTACCTGCCTTGCAAAATCGTAGCTTGGGAAAACCGTTGTTACTATCTTCAGTTTGCCGCTATCCTGATTATTTTCCTTTCCACCGCAGGCTGAAAGGCTTAATAATATACCCGTACATAAAAGGGCGGATATTATGCCTTTTAATATTTTTGATATTTTCATACTGTTCCCTCTTTTCTGCCGCATTCCTCACAGATGCCGTAAAATACCGTTCTGGAGCTGTCTATCTTAAAGTTGTGATTTTCGCTGATATGCCCTGCTATTTCAGTCAGATGGTCACATTCGAGGTGGAGAAGCTTATTACAGCTGAGACATTTCAGGTGGAAATGGCTATGGCAGGAGCTGTCGCCTATATACTGATAGCAGGCGCTGTCTCCTTCTTCAAGGATATATTTTCTGACGATATTATCACGGCAGAGCTTTTCAAGATGGCGGTAAACGGTGGTCTTGCCCACGTTTTTACCAGCAAGCGCCGTTGCAATTTCGTTTGCAGTCAGATGACTGTCGGAATTCTCTTTAAGGTATTCAAGCACTATCTCACTTTGCTTTGTCTTATACGCCATATTCCGTTCCTTTCTCAAATTGAAACTGAATTTCATTTTCATATTACTGTGTTATTATACTCTTTTAAATAAGAAAAGTCAAGAGATGATTGCAAGGAAGAAAAAAATATGGTAAAATTCAAGTAAACACCGCAACCTTTTTACATTTTTTTCGTCTATATAGATAAGAAGTAGTCCGAAGGGGTGATTATATGGATGACAACAGAATAATAGAGCTTTATAACCTCCGTGACGAGCAGGCTATAAAGGAAACCGATATAAAATACGGCAGGCTTTGTACCAAAATAGCAGACGGCATTCTGAAGAACGTAAACGATACCGAGGAATGCAAAAGCTCTTCTTATCTCAAGGTGTGGAACAGTATTCCACCTGAAAAGCCTCTTTCCTTCTGCGGTTATCTGTGTAAGATAGTAAGAAACACCGCTATAGAGATGTACAGAAGAATAAGCCGTATAGCACGTTCCGACGTATACGAGGAGCTGAAGGATACCTTTACAGACAGCGACACTCCCGAAAAGGCATACGACAGAGCTATTATAGTAAAAGAGCTGAATGAATTCCTGGAAAAGCAGGACAAGAAGAATCGCAGGATATTTGTAGCGAGGTATTATTTCGGTCTTTCCCAGAAGGCTATTGCCGATAACTTCGGACTTACCGAGCAGGCGGTAAAGTCCCGTCTTTTAAGGATAAGAGCGGGACTTAAAAAGCATCTTACCGAAAAGGGCATAGAAATATAGAAAGGAGCAGGAGTATGGATGAAAGATTTTTAGAAGATATCGTAAGCGGTATTGACGATAAGTACGTAAACGAAACGGCGTCGGCACTTTACGAAAACGAAAGCCGTAACGTAACAAGCTCTGACGATCTTGTTATTGTGGAAAAGAAAAACAAAAAATTCCCCTTTGCTCTTGTTTCTGCGGCGGCGGTAGTAATTGCGGTTATTTCCGTTGTAGTGGGGGTGGTACTGTTTAACAGTCAGAGCATAAATACCCTTGACGGCAGTCAGAAGCAGGAATATCCCCTGTTCCACGAGGAAATGCTGGCAGTAAAAAAAGACGGCAAGTGGGGATATATAAATAAATCAGGCGAATGGACAATAGAGCCGCAATTTGACGAAGCCTGCGCCTTTCAGAAAAACGGATATGCAATAGTCGGCATTGAAACAAAAGACGACAAAGGCTCAGAAACAATGATATACGGCCTTATAGACAAAAGCGGAAGCTACGTAATAGAGCCGACTTATGATTTATTTTACCCCTTTGACGATAACGGACTTGCCCTTATTAAAAACTATGGAAGTGCATGGTATATAGATATTTCGAACAACGTTCTGACAAAACCCGGCTTCACCACAAGTAAAACTACCAGATTCTGGTCAAATGACTATGCAGTTGTCGGCGATCAGAGATTAGACGGAATCAAAGTCGGCGTCATTGACAGCGAAGGAAGGTATATCATAGGTCCACAGTTTAACAACGTTTTTATTTTAGATAACGGCTGTTTTATGGTAGAAAAAAAGGATGTAACAGAAGGAACGGATACAGTAGCAACAGAACATAGTTACGGCATTATTGATAAAGACTACAACATCATACTTCCTGTAGAGTATTATAGCATTCTCTGCGGTGACGACGGCATATATGCAGTTATTCATTACGGCGATGCATACCACGTTGATAAAAACGGAAAACCTCTTTATAATCAGCGTTTTGATTATGTATCAGTCTTTGATGAAAACGGTGTGGCAGTAGCACGCACTAAAGATGATACGTACGGACTTATAGATAAAAGCGGCAATTATATTGCAGAGCCTGTTTATGATGATATTATAAATTGGGGCAGTTTTGGAACTTACGTAGTAAAAAAGGACGGAAAGTACGGATTTATAAATTACAAAAATGAAAAAATAACGGATATTGTTTTTGAGGATGCTGAAATTTTCTCGGAAAACGGTCTTGCTATAGTTGTAAAGGACGGAAAATACGGCTGTATAAATATAAACGGCGAATTTGCAGTCCAGCCTATTTATCTGTCAATCAGCAGTTTTACAGACGGCGTTGCCGTAGCTGAAACCAAAGACGGCTTTATTCTGATAAACGAAAAGGGCGAGCGGATTACAAGTAAAACCTACGGTTATCTTGGCAAGATAAAAAACGAAAGAGTCGCATTCTATGACGGAAAAAAGACTTTCGGCTATTTAGACTATAGCGGAAACGTGATTTTCTCGCAGGTGTTCGGAGAAGACGTAAGCCTATGGGTAAATTCTTATTCGGATGACGGATATACCGTTGTAAACAGTCTTGATAACGAAGGTAAAATAAAAGGTCTCGGCGTTATAGATCACGAGGGTAATTTCATATCAGATCTGAGCTTTGGCGAATATTACACATACGAATATATCAATGAGTGGGTTTCAGATAGCAATCCTGACGTGGTAATTAAAATACCCGACAACGAGGATAAGCCTGTTTCCGCTATCACCTTCCCTTCCTCTTCTCATACCAATGATATAATGGCATATCAGGTAATAACCGATGGTATGAAGCTGAATGCGGAAAATATAGACCTGTGGTTGCCCTATGCCTACAAAGCAGATTATTATGCGCCGGATTGGTACGTCGTTAAAAACGAAAAAAATCAGATGATATTAAAATGTGGTAAAAGACCAACAGTTGACGACGTAGACGGAGTTTACGGTCCGGAAGCAGATATCTGTATCGGTGACGACAGTCTTAAAAACTATTCGCTTGAAATAAAGTTCAGATTTGCAGAGGGCGACGAGCTATATTTTTCTCTCTACGAAAGCACTCTGCGAAGCGAAGCGGGAATCCCTGACGCCAATTATACGCTCGATATGTGCTTTATGCTCACCGACAACGGCAAGCTGTATAAATGGACACCCAGGTATGAAGAGCTTATAACCGAACTTGGTGAACTTGACAAAAATAAATGGCACACGTTAACGATAGACAATATTGACGGTAGCTTACAGTTAATCCTGGACAATGAGAAAAAAGGCGAGATATACAAGGTCACTACCAACGAATATGGAAGCTTTGGATTTGGCGGTTATACAGGCGTCGAGATAATGAGCATAACCATAGATGACGTTGAACTCAACACAGACATAGAAAATACCGAAAGTGATGAAAACAGTACCCCCGAAACCACCTTACCCGACAACGAGGATAAGCCTGTTTCCGCTATCACCTTCCCTTCCTCTTCTCATACCAACGATATAATAGCATATCAGGTGATAACCGATGGTATGAAGCTGAATGCGGAAAATATAGACCTGTGGTTGCCCTACGCCGATGACACAGGATCTGGTTATCTTGAATGGTATATCACTGAAAACGAAAACGGGGAGAACATAATAAAAAGCGGTAAATATCCGCAGATAATGCCTCCCACAGGTACCAATCTTTCACCTGAAATTTATATAGGCGATAACAGTCTTAAAAATTATTCTCTGCTTGTGGATTTCCGCTTCGGTAACGTTGACACTATAAAAATCGGACTGTACAAGGACAGCTTTACCACCGAATCTGACTTTGCCACCGATGAGCCTATGCTGGGCTGGTTTGAACTGGACAGTGATGGCAAGCTGTACCGCACGGGTGTATTTTCTACCCGGGAGCTTGTTACAGATATAGGCGAAATCGACAAAGACGGCTATCACACCATCCAGATAGAAAATAAAGGTGGCAGTCTGCAACTGATTTTCGACGAAAAAAACTACGACGAGATTGCAAAGGTTGACAATAACCAATACGGCGCTTTTGGTATAGGTGGTTTTGAACTTGAAGTCAGAGAAATGGCTGTTTACGATATAGAAAAATATGATGCACCAATTTTCGATTTCAGCCATCTACCCCAAAAGCTACAAAGCGAATTTCTCAAAGCGGGAATCGGCACGGATATAAAGGACAGAGAAAGAATAGGTCTTATATCAGCCTTTGTGACGGGCGACGCTTCCCTTTTACCCGAGGATACTGACGAAGACGTAAGAAAGGTCTTTGAGGAAATCTACAGCACGATAGTCATCAAGGATTATTTTATAGACGTAGCGGATGACAGTCTGCACTTTATTGCAAGCCATCAGGGACAATCAATAGTAAAGCCCTATGACGAATATGCGATATATGATTTTGACAAGCCTGCGGTAAATCTTACCCACGATGACAGATATACCGGTGGTAGCTACGTGGATTATATTACTAATAACACTCACTCCTCAAGTGCCGACGTGGAATTTGAAATTATAAGAGTGAATTACAGTCTTGATGGCCGCACAACAGAAAACGTGGCAAGAATCTTTAAAAAGGGTGACCGACTTCATATCACCGAAGAATATATTCATGTATATACCTTCACACAAAGCGGTAACTGTGGCACAGAGCCTTCCGAGCCGCCTTCTATCCTGTCATCCGAAGAATTCTGGCAGACAAAGATTGAAAGCGATCTCGGCTACGATTATCTTGGAAGTACAGAGCTTACACTCTCGGCAGAGGAGGTAATCTACGCCTATCAGAAATATCTGAATGAGCAGAACTGGGAGCTGCTGAACGTTCTGTGGTACGGAAACGAAATGAAGTGGTGCGGTAGCAAGGGCGACGCAGAGAGTATGTTCAGCGATATGAAGATAACAAGCTGTAAAAACGTCACCGAGGAGGAATATGCCGACCGCTTCAATATAGGAATAAACGAGCTTATATATCATATCACATATGAAAGTGACTCCAAGGGAGAAGGCAGTATGTTTATAAGACTCAAAAAGGATGGAGCGAATTATTATATAAAAGAAACCTTCACAGGTTGATACGTAACAAAGGGATTGTATAAAAACAAAAAGCTTTTATACAATCCCTTTTTATATTCCCGATACTCTTGAAATCAGCTTTCAATTATTATATAATAGATATATAATAACTAAAAAGGAACAGGTACAATGTCAGAAAACATCACAAGCTGTCCATATAAGAAAAAATGTAGTGGCTGTCAGCTGAGCAATCTTGATTACCCCTCACAGCTGAGCTACAAGCAGACAAGAATCATAAAGCTTATGGGCAGATTTTGTCATATAGATGAGATAAAAGGTATGGACTGCCCCTACCATTACCGCAATAAGATGCAAGCGGCTTTTTTCAAAAAGAACGGAAAGCTGACTTCGGGCATTTATCAGTCGGTCACGGGCAGGATAACCGAAACGGATAACTGTCTTATCGAGGATAAGCTGTCAAACGAGATTTCCCTTCATTGCAGAAAGCTCTTTGAAAGCTTCAAGATGAAGCCTTACAACGAGGAGACGAAAAGCGGCTTTGTCCGTCACATGCTGATAAGAAGAGGCTTTGCCACAAATGAAATTATGCTGGTCATAGTAACGGCAGAAGGGAAATTCCCGTCAGTGCGTTCCTTTGTCAATGCGCTTATAAATAAATTTCCCGATATAAAAACCATAGTACGGAATATAAACGACACAGAGCTTTTTCTGTCGCTGGGAGAAAAGAGCGAGATTCTTTACGGTGACGGGTATATTGAGGATATCCTCTGTGGTAAAAAATTCAGAATAAGTCCCCGTTCCTTCTATCAGATAAATCCCGTTCAGACGGAATTTCTTTACAGCAAGGCTATGGAGCTTGCTGACCTAAAGCCCTCCGACGTGGTAATAGACGCCTACTGCGGCACGGGTACAATAGGACTTATTGCCGCTGAGAAGGTAAAGAAGGTAATCGGCGTTGAATTAAATCAGTCGGCTATTGATGACGCTAAAAAAAATGCGGAGCTGAATAATATCGCAAACGAAGAATTTTTCTGCGACGATGCAGGGAAATTTATGGTTGCTCTTGCCCAAAAGGGCGAAAAGGCAGACGTAGTATTCACCGATCCACCAAGGGCAGGCTGTAGCAGAGAATTTTTGCAGAGTCTTGTAAAGCTGTCGCCCGACAGAATAGTTTATATCTCCTGCAACCCCGAAACCCTTGCAAGAGATATGCAGTATCTTCTGCATAAAGGCTACAGAGCGGAAAAGATTCAGCCTGTGGATATGTTTCCACATACGAGGCATGTTGAAAGTGTCGTTTGTCTGACGCGAAAATAAGCGATTTTGACCCTAAAATGGGCATTTTACAGCCTTTTGAGCCTATTTCTCGGTCAAAAGGCTGTTCTTTTTTTCGTTTTGCTTGATTTTTGTCTTGGGACAAATGTGATTTTCGACCTAAGGTCAAAAATCCAAAATTCTTCAGTTTGAGGAAACATATTGGGAAAAACGGTTGTTTTTACCCTAAAATCGCTGATTTTTCTTTTGGGATGGATACCTCACAACAAAAAACGCTCTTTGATATGTTTCCCCAAACGGATTGAATATCAAATTCTGCGTATAAAATATTTATTTTTGTGGATGTTTTGTTGAATTTTGTGCATTGATGTGTTATAATAGAATCAACTTTGAAAGAACGAGGTTTTACATATGGCAGTAAGCTACAATAAACTATGGAAATTGCTCATAGATAAGGGCATGACAAAAACCGATTTGCGACTTGCTACGGACATGTCAACTACCACACTTGCCAAGCTTGGCAAGAACGAAACCGTGTCTATGGATATTATGCTCCGAATCTGTAATGTGTTGGAGTGCAGTTTTGATGATATTATGGATTTGACACAGGAGGATAAATGATGGAGTGGGCTAATTTAGCGGCAATTATAATTATTCCTATCGCTGCCGTTCTTATCGGTCAATGGTTACAAGACCGAGCAAAAAAACGAGAAGATAAAATGAATATATTCAAAACACTTATGACTGCAAGAATATATGGTTGGACAGTTGCGAGTGTGCAAGCCCTGAATATTATAGATATTGTTTTTGCGGATGACAAATCTGTACGCGATGCTTGGAAAGATTTATATGAAAAATATTCTATTCAAAATCCCAATGAAGTTCAGAAAAAAGCTATTGAAACGGCAAAGTGTAAACTTTTAGAAACAATGGCAAATTCTCTGGGTTACAAGGAAAAGGTTACATGGGAGACCATTCAAAGCCCTTACATTCCACAAGGTCTTGTGGACCAAATTAATATGCAAACAACCTCTCAAAATAACTATAATGCACTTTTAGGGCTTATTGCAACTAATTTTTCACAACAAAAACCACAAGCAAAGACAGAAAACGAGGATACTGAAAATGAGTAATATAATTCAAGCAATTTACAATATTTATCATTGCCCTGTCTACAAGACTGGCGAACATTACTATGCCAAAAACAGAGCCAACAATATGGGGGACGCTTTAGAACATTTCATTAGGGATTCTTTTGCCAACTCTTATGGGCTTGATGAAACTGATGCTATGAGAGCGCATTCCGAAACATTTGCTTATCTTGGAAATCAGAATAATCCCCCTGATGCTATATTGCGTGGGGGCGATGCTATTGAAGTCAAGAAAATAGAATCTCCTACTTCCGCATTGGCATTGAATAGCTCCTACCCCAAAGCAAAAATTTACCGTGATAGCACTATGATTACTACAGCTTGCAAAACTTGTGACGGAGGTGCTTGGAATGAAAAAGATTTAATTTTCACAGTAGGTGTTGTCAAAAACGAAGAAATCAGGCAACTTTGTTTCGTATATGGTGAAGATTATGCGGCCAGCCGTGAAATATATGAGAGAATACGCACCCAAATTAAGAATGGTGTCCTTGAAATTCCTGACATCGAATTTGCGGAAACTAACGAACTCGGCAGAGTGAATCATGTCGATCCTCTCGGTATTACTTACTTGAGATTGCGTGGAATGTGGCACATTGAAAATCCGTTCCGTGTTTTCAGATATGCTTACGAATTTGATACTACAAAGGCATTCAATTTCCTTGCTATTATTAACTTTGAAAAATATGAATCTTTCCCGAAAGCTGACAGAAATAAGATTGAAAGTGAGCCGGGTATCAGTATAAAATTTAAAGAAATAAAAGATCCTAACAATCCTGCTATTATGAAAAAAGTTGTAGTAATTACATTTGCGAGGTAACAAAGTGAAAGTTGTAAGTTTATTTTCAGGAGCGGGCGGTATGGACTTGGGCTTTGAAAAAGCCGGGTTTGAAATCGTCTTCGCTAACGAATTTGATAAAACTATATGGGCTACCTATGAGAGAAATCATATGGCGCCACTTGACAAAAGAGATATCCGTCTTATTCCGTCTTCGGACATTCCCGAATGTGATGGTATTATCGGTGGTCCGCCTTGTCAAAGTTGGAGCGAAGCCGGTGCTTTACGTGGCATAAATGACGAGCGCGGTAAGTTGTTCTATGAATACATAAGAATTTTGAGGAATAAACAGCCTAAATTTTTTGTTGCCGAAAATGTTTCGGGAATGCTTGCCGATATGCATCGTGAAGCGGTACAAAATATCATCCAAAGCTTTGAAGATGCGGGATACAACATATCCGTCACGCTTGTCAATGCTGTGGATTATGGTGTTCCGCAAGATAGAAAAAGAGTTTTTTATGTGGGTATACGCAAAGATTTGAATATGAGATTTGTATTTCCTGAACCTCAAAAAAGAAAGTACACATTATACGATGCCATTTGGGATTTAAGAGAAACAGCAATTCCTGCATTAAAATCCAACAAAACGAATGGAGCAAACTGCAAGTTCCTCAACCACGAATACATGATAGGTGGTTTTTCAACAATTTATATGTCACGTAATCGTGTTCGCTCATGGGACGAGCCTTCCTTTACCATTCAGGCTGGAGGTCGCCACGCGCCCATACACCCGCAGGCTCCCAAAATGGTATTTATCGAACAGAACAAACGAGAATTTGTAAAAGGCAAAGAGGAATTATATCGTAGATTAAGTGTCAGAGAATGTGCAAGGATTCAAACATTCCCAGATACCTTTGAATTTGTATATACAGATGTTGCCGATGCATACAAAATGATTGGCAATGCCGTTCCTGTAAACTTGGCGTTTGCAGTGGCAAAGCAAATACAACAAATTCTATTATGATATGTTTCCAAGAACCAAGTCACAAGTTTAACCAATGATGCCTTGTGCCGAATTTTAGAGATAAATGTTTCTTTCCACCTATGATTTTGGGACTTTTTGCACTTACAACCTCTGTTTTTTGACCATTTTGAGACCTTTTGCTCTTATGACACATATAGAATGTATAGTACGTTTCACACGATGCAATGATTAATCGGATTCAGCTACAGAGATAGATATATATGCAGGTTATATAAACAATTGTAACGGAGGTAAAAAATGAGCGGAATTTTCAACGTAAAGGACAGGCAGGAAGCATTTGAATATATTTTGTCAATTGTCGGAGAGTGTAGCAAAATAATATCTCTGGTTCAGGTAGGCTCAGGAGCTATAGGCTATCATGATGAATATTCCGATTTAGATTTTGTTATTGCACTCGACTGTGATGAATCTATGTTGGAAGTTATGGGGTATATGCATCAAAAAATCAGCGAAAAATATGGCGTTACGTATTTTTCACAAGAAGAAGCAATACATCTTCAGGTTTTCCTGCTTGATAATCTTTTAGAAATAGATATCGGCTACGGTGCATATGAATATGCCGCCGCACTAAAGCCTGCTTTCAAAGTTATTTTTGATAAATCAGGTGTTGTTGAAGAGAAAATGGTTCAATCCAGAGAATGGATGGACGATAAAGTGTTCGGTGATAAGCAGAAGAAGGATATAGAATTAACACGTAATTCAGCCTGGGCACGTATGATGCATATCGCAGTTGCTATAAAGCGAGGTCATTATTTCCGTGCAATCGGAGAGCTTGAATATATCAGAAAGCTGTACATTGATCTGTTATCTGACCGCTACAGATTAGAAAGTAATCTGAATCGTGAAACAGACAGATTGCCCGAAAATGAAAAAGCGGAAATAATGCGTACTTACGTAACCGGGAAAAGCTCAGATGAATTATGGGAAAGCCTTATAATGCTTACGGATATGATTTATAGGGAAATGAAGGATTCTGATATGCCCGTTACACGTGAAATGCTGAACGCATATTACGAAAAACTCAGATGATTATAAAATCCGGTTAGCACAAACGTTATCAAAAACAAAAAAGCAGAAATACATAGGTACGTTTCACACGATGCAATGAATTGCCGTCGGCGTGAATTGCACTGACGTGCATGAATTGACCTTCGGTCATGAATTGCCCTGCGGGGCATAAAAGGAAAAGGCAATTCAATTCACAAAGGAGGCGGAACGCCGACGAGAAATTATGAAACAAGGTTTCAATTCATGATGCACATCATCAAATCATTGAAAGAATGGTTCAGACACTTAAAAATGTACCAAATAAGGCACACAATTTTTAGTACAATTAATTAAAGTCATATGAAAGGAGAAGTACAATGGCTAAGTATTATGTTAACGGAAAAGAATACGAATTATCTCTGTTCGGTCTGGTGATAAACGCTGACACAGATGATGAAAACGTCTTTATCCTTTACCCCTTTGACAACAATTGGGACAGGTATTTTTCAGCTGACGCAGAGTGGCTTGCCTCCGGAAATAAAAGAGCAGTTATTGTTTATGCCAATAACAGCAATTTAAGGGAAGTTGAACGGCTGACGTATCTCTATTGGAAGCAGGTTGACGATCCGAACAATACTGAACTGGAAGTTGAAATAGGCGAAACAGACCGTGCATATCTGAACGGATTATTGAACCAGAGATTAGGCATAAAGCACGATGAATGGTAAGCATATTATAGCCGCGATAATCCGAAGCAATACCGCATTATACAAAATCTGTGATTGTCAGGCGATTTAATTTATCCGACTATGAAAAGGAGTCAAAAAAGTGACAGAAGCGAAAAAATACGGTGTATTTATAAATCACAGGCACGATAACAGACATCTTGCCGGCAGAATTTATGATTTTTTCAGTTCAAAGGGTATGAATCCCTTTCTGGATATATATTCACTCCATCAAGGGCGATACAAAGATGATATTATAGAAATAATAGAGCAGTCTCCCTATTTTCTTTGTGTGCTGACTCCGGGTTCACTGGATAACCTCAACCCCGACGATCCTGAAGCAATGTACTATCAGGAGCTTGAAGCGGCATTTACAAGCAATGCTACAAAGGTGCTGGTGGTTACTCTCGGAGAATTCAACGTGCCGAAGAACCTCCCCGACAAAATCAAGGGACTTGCAGGGTGTCACTATTATACGCTGACAAAGGATATGAGTAACTTCTATTCGGTAATGGAACAGCTTTACAGCCAGGATATATCACAGAAGACGCTGATAGATTTACTTGACTGGAAGGATCGCTGTACTGCAAGAGGCGGAACCTTTCTTGCGGCAAGAACTGTTATAGAATCAGAACTGGCAACGCTCGAAAACCGTTTTGGAAGAGAGCTTATCGAAGCCGTAAAATCGGGCAATGAATTTACGGGAGAGCAGAAGATAAAGCAGATACGTATGTCATGCTATGCAGCAAGCACCATTTTCACCCCGCAAAGGGATATGCTTGATCACTATGCATATGACAGAGGTCTGCTGTTCAATATCTTTGCACAGCTTCTGAGGGATCCTGATTTTTCTCTTGAGATAATCATAAATGCGCCAAGCTCCTGCGCTGTAAACGACGCCGTTGACAATATGAAGCTGGGTAACAGCTCTCTTGAAAGCTGTCCCGAAGCGGTATTCTACGGCTCCTATGCAGGCGTTACCGCCCTGAAGGAGCACGATCCCATTTTTGCTCAGGCGGTAAAGGAAAAGCGCTTCAGATTTATGGTTACTGAAAACGTGCTTTCATATGCACTTTTCCAGATTATCTACAAGGACGCCTGGAAGGAATATAATCATATAAAAGTGGATTTATATTCCGAGGGTATAAACTCAAGTATGGAAAGAAGATGTATGATAATCTTCGAAGAATGCGACAAGGATAATTACAGCTTTTTTGAAGCACGCTACAACTACATACGAAACGTAAGAAAATCGAAGAATCTTATAGCCGCCCATAACGACGAGTGGCTGGCAGAATGGGAGGAAATCAAGGATGAATGATATCAATATAATAAAAAAAGACGCCCTTGACGAGGCGCTAAGCAAGAAGTACAGGCTCTATCTCACCGGCAGACTTCAAAAGCCGCAGAATGAGCTTCAGTTCATCGAGGATGATATTGAGGTGGGAATATCTCGCTATGACGTATTTACCGCCGATACGCCCCATATGCACCCCGTGGCAACCGAGCATGCTTACGTTCTTGAGGGCAGTATAAGGGTAAGACTTCTTGACGGAAGCGAGAAGGAATTTGAAGTAAACGCAGGTGATTTCTTCGTTCTTCGCCCAGGCATCCCTTATGCGACAAAAAACAAGGAAGGCACTAAGGTGCTTTTTATAAAGTCGCCTGAGGGCAATGACAAGACGGTGGTCGAAGCCGATGAAAAGACAAAAGAATGGCTTGGTAGCTGGAACGTTCAGCTATAAATTTCCCGGCATCTACTCGCCGTCCCGTTTTTCAATCCCCTCATGCCGTTTTTATTTATGAAGCTACATTCCTATCAAATAAGCAACCCCGCCGCAGAAATCTGCGGCGGGCATATTATTTTATCACTTTCCACAATATACTTCAATCGCCGTGCTTGCAAACTCTGCTGTGCCGTCGGCGTGCTTGTCGATATTGCTTTTAAAGCGTTCATCCATAACGTACATCTGACCGAGCCCTGCAAGTATCTCATTTGTGCAGGTGTAGTAGTTTTCGGTAATATAGCTCTGCAAAGTCTTTACAAGACTTTGTACGTCCTTCGAATCAGGCGAAGCTCCGTTTTTCATATACACGGAAAATTCAGCAAAGATTTCCTCCATGCCATCTGCAAGGCTTTCAAATTTATCCTTTGAATAAGCCTTTGTTTTCCCGCTGTACTCCTTATAGGCGTCGGTCTTACCCCAGCGCTCTTTGGCTTCCTTCTTATACAGCTCAAGCTGTGTGTTATCAAATGCTTTCATAATATTTTCTCCTTTCATTGCACCGTCAATAGCAGAAATAAGCCTTTCCAGTCTTTCCTTCTTTAATATAAGAAGGCTTTTCTGCTCGCAAAGTGCCTTTTCCTTGTCATAGTCGGGAGATGATAAAATTTCGCTGATGCTTTTCAAAGGGAAATCCAGCTCACGATAGAACATTATCTCCTGCATACGAAGAAGCGAATTTTCATCGTAGAACCGATAACCGGTATATCTGTCCACTTCGCAGGGCTTTAATATTCCTATTTCATCGTAATAATGAAGTGTGCGCACACTTACTCCGCAGATTTCTGCAAATTCCTTTACCTGCATTTTCATTTTCATCACCTCACGGTATGATTATACACTATGACGGAGCGTCAGAGTCAATACCTTTTTAAAAATTTTTTAAAAACAAAAGCCCTATATATTGCTATAAAGGGCTTAACTGTTATTTACTTGATAACTTCTACCATCATACCGGGAGTTGCAAGAACTGCATTGGACTCGTCAGTATCGATGTGCATAGCGTCTGCAAAGTTTTCGTGTACTCTTACTACAACGTCGCCGAGGATAGCTTCTCTGCCTTCGCTCTTAACCTTAACGCTTACAATCTGCTTGTTCTCAACGCCCCACTTTTCAGCAGTTGCGGGAACTAAGTGGATGTGGCGCTTTGCAACGATAACGCCCTCGCTGATTTCGATTTCGCCGCAGGGGCCTGTGATCTTGCAGCCGGGTGTACCCTTGATGTCACCGGATTCTCTTACTGCGATAGGACATCCGATTGAACGAGCGTCTGTAGCGGAAAGCTCAACCTGTGTATCAGGTCTTACGGGACCTAAGATAGATACGTTAGCAAGTGACTTCTTGGGGCCTGTGATAGTAACTCTTTCTTCGCAAGCGAACTGACCGGGCTGGGAAAGATCCTTCTTCTTTGTAAGCTCATAGCCCTTGCCGAATAAGGTTTCAAGTGCTTCCTGAGACACGTGGATGTGTCTTGCAGAGGTTTCGAGTAAAACTTCCATCATAATGATAAATTCCTTTCTTATGTAGCGGATAGCCGCAAATTTTTCTATTTTAATTATACACTCTTTTGTTGGAAAATGCAAGTAGTATTGTTAAATTTTAATCAGATTACAGACATAATATTTGGGAGCTTCTATTTAAGGAAGCTCCCTTTCTGCTATATCTTCAGGCTGTGCCGTAATCCGATACCCTTCCGTCCTCTACCCTTATCATTCTATCGGCCTGCCTTGCCGCTTTGCTGTCGTGGGTTATCAGAATAACCGTGTGACCGCTTTGATTCAGGGTTTTAAGCATATCCATAATTTCGCCGCCCGATTTACTGTCAAGATTTCCGCAGGGCTCGTCTGCAAGGATAAGAGGCGGTCTGCTTGCGATTGCTCTTGCTATTGCTACTCTTTGTTGCTGACCGCCTGAAAGCTCGGAAGGCTTATGAAAAAGCCTTGACGAAAGTCCTACCAGCTCAAGAGCCTTTTTCGCCTTTTCCGCTCTTGCCGTTCTTGAAACACCACGGTATTCAAGGGGCAAGGCTACGTTTTCAAGAGTAGTCAGCGATGGAATGAGGTTAAAGCTCTGGAATACAAAGCCGATGCTCTGATTTCTGATACGGCTGATTTCCTTGTCCGTAAGCTGTGTAATATCATTTCCGTCAAAGCAGTAGCTTCCGCTGTCGGGGGTGTCAAGCAGACCGAGTATATTCATAAGAGTGGATTTACCCGAGCCGCTGGCACCGGTTATAGACAGGTACTCCCCTTGTTCTACCGATAAATTCACGTTTTTCAGAGCCTCTACACAGTTTCCCTTGTCACGGCTGTGATAGGTACGGCAGAGAGCCTTAAGCTCTATCAGCATATCCGTCACCCTTTTTGCATCTGTAATAGTTATTGGGATCGTCATCCTTCGGTGTAAAATATCTGCAGGGAGACAACGAGGCATTTGTAATAACTCCTGCACCCTTTAAAAGGCAACATCCGTCGCTCTGATGTCGGCAGGGCTCAGAGCAGATTATCATATTCATAGCTTTTTTCCTTTCTTTTGTTTCTGCGTTTATTATTTTCTTAAAATTCCCGTTTATTCTTTCATAATCCCATAATATTTTGCAAAAGAAAAGCTAAAATAAAACTGTTACGAAAACAGGGAAAGGATGTTTTATATAAATGGGAAAGAAAAGACGAAGTAAAATCAGCAAAAGCACGATTTTTGCAATAATTCTGTCGGTGATAGTAATAGCAGGCACTTATCTTGTACTGATAATCCCATCAACGCTGAAAAACAGATTGCCCGGCGTTGCGGTAATATTGCCCCAGCGCACAAGCTATACTCCCTCGGTAAGCTGTAAGGGAGTTATCGGATATTCGGAGCTTGACGAAATTACTCTCGAAATCCCCGTTGTGCTGTCACAACTTCTTGTGGCAAGAGGCGACAGAGTGGACGCAGGGCAGGTCGTTGCTACGATAGACAAAGACAGAACCATTGCGGTAATATCCGAGCTTTACGGAAGCGAAGGCTTTGAATCGGGAGAATTGTACACGATGCTTAAAAAGGCAGGTGACAGAATTACCGCCGCAGACTCAGGCGTAATATACGATATTGCCCGCAAGGGAGAGATAATAATGCAGGGAGACAGCATAGCCGAAATAGGCAGAAGCGAAAAGCTCTCCATGACTGCGGTAGTGCCTGAAAGAAGCATATCAAAGGTCGGAGCGGGACAACGGGTGGAAATTTCTGCAGAGGCTACAAGCGAAGAAATTATCGGCAAGGTGGTTTCGGTAAGCTCGCTTGCTTCAAAGCTGAACAACGGCAGAACAGAGGAAACGGTAGTAGAGGTAGAGATAGCAATAGAATCGGATGCAAGGGAGTTGAGAAGCGGATATACCGCCAGCGGAAAGATACTGACGGGACTTGAGACTTCGATTCTTACCCTTCCCTACAGCGCAATCTGTCAGGATGACAAGGGAGAATACGTATTTATACTGAGCGGTGGAAGGGCGCACAAGCACTATATAAAAACGGGAACGGAGCTATCCGAAAGTACCGAGGTGTACGGAATCGAGGACACGGCTTTTGTTATAGGCAATCCCGACGGGCTTACGGACGGTATGCTGGTAAAAACGGAGGAAGCAGAAGAATGAATTTCTTTTCGGTAATTTCGGATATAATAAGGGGCAAAGGCAGAACGCTCCTTACTATAGGCTCTATCGCTGTGGGAATTTTTGCGGTAATGATAATATCCGCTATAGGAAAAATAGGAACGGGAATGATAAACCGCAGTCTTGACGAAATGGGAATAAACTCGGTACTGGTGGAATCAGGCTATAACGTAACCCTCAGCGATGATGACGTGACGGCACTTAAAAAGGTTGATGGAATCAGCAAGGCAATGCCGCTTATGGCGTCGGTCACCACCTGCGAGCTTGTGGCAGAGGACGTTGTGTGTATGGCGTGGGGAGTCAGCAACAATGCGGATGAAATAATCTCCCTGAGGGCGCTTCACGGCAGACTGATAAGCGAAACGGATATAAGAAATTCTGAACGTGTATGTGTTGTTGATAAGGAAATTGCTCTTCAGACCTACGGCAGAGAGAATATCACGGGTAAGACGATAAGTATAAACGTGGGTGGAAAATACGAAAGCTTTCAGATAATCGGGGTTGCGACTTCGGGCTTATCGGGTGTGCAGAGCGCAATAAACGAGGTAGTCCCCTACTTTGTATATCTGCCCTATACCACAGTCCAGAACATCAGCGGCAGGACGGATTATGATAAAATTGCCCTTCTCACAAGAGGAGCGGAGGATAGTGCGGTAATTGACAGAATCTCCGACTGTATGGCAAAGAGAAAGGGTACGGATAATATACTGGTAAACAATCTTTTAAACCAGCGCAGTACTCTTAACGGCATTCTGTCGGTGGCAACCTCGGCACTTGGGATAGTGGCGGCAATTTCTCTTGTGGTAGCGTCAATGTCGGTAATGACGGCAATGCTGGTAAGCGTAGCGGAGCGTAAAAGGGAGATAGGAATAAAAAAATCCCTTGGAGCTAAAAACAGCCGTATCGTGGGAGAATTCCTTGCGGAAAGCGTAATAATATCGGTAGCAGGCAGTCTTGTCGGGATAGCGGCGGCTATGGTTCTGACCGCCGTAATCTGCATAGCTATCGGGGAGCTTCCCGTTCTTGAATGGGATAAGGCGTTGCTTTCGCTTACCGTCAGCCTTGTTATAGGGATGCTGTCGGGTGGTTACCCTGCCCTGAAGGCGGCAAGGATGAAGCCGGTAGACGCCCTTAAGGGATAGAAATACAAAAAGAGGGATTCACCCTCTTACATAAATTATTAAATATTTTTTAAAAAAAGTGTTGACAAACCAATTTAACTGTGATATAATATATAAGCGTTATGAGGTTCGCCTCTTAACATAGATGCGGGTGTAGTTCAATGGTAGAATGTCAGCCTTCCAAGCTGAACACGTGGGTTCGATTCCCATCACCCGCTCCATCGCAGTTATGCGATAAATAAGATGACCATACGCGCCACTAGCTCAGCTGGATAGAGCAACCGCCTTCTAAGCGGTAGGTCACAGGTTCGAATCCTGTGTGGCGTGCCATCTATGGTGGGTGTAGCGTAGCTGGTTAACGCGTCGGATTGTGGTCCCGAAGATCGTGGGTTCGAGTCCCATCTCCCACCCCATATTTACAAATCCCGTCCTGCACTAAGGCATACTGAGTGCCGGGCGTTTTTTATATCCATTGGGATGTAGCCAAGCGGTAAGGCAACGGACTTTGACTCCGTCACCCGTGGGTTCAAATCCCGCCATCCCAGCCAGAAAAATCACCCCGACCTCCCTATGAGGTCGGGGTGCATTTTTATGTTTTGGGAACGGGATTTGAACCCACCAGGGTTAGGTGCGACAGCGCCGTCAAATCCCGCCATCCCAGCCAACAAAAAAG
>JAFTVY010000089.1 GCA_017465545.1 Ruminiclostridium sp. | reverse complement strand
TATAATATTGTGATAATATTGCCATAAATACCGATGAAAACGGGATTTGTAATGCCTTGCCCACAAAAATTTATAGGGGAAATGTAGGGGTCGGCGTCCCCGACGACCCGTTATTTATATTACACCAATCTCCCCGATAAACTACAATTTGCCGGGGTTACACCTCATCCGTCAAATGACACGGAGTGTCATTTGCCACCTTCTCCTTGAGGAGAAGGCTTTGGGGCGCATCTCCTCTATAAAGGCGAAATTAAAGGCTTCTCCCTTGGGAGAAGCTGTCACCGAAGGTGACTGATGAGGGGTATGCTCCCGAATTCAAACCGCCCACGGCGACACGCCGCCAAATTTCAATTTGGTACACAACCAATATGTAACCCCGCCGTTCACGAGGCTTCGTTATTATGCAATCTTATAAAAGGCGGAACTTGGATCAAACGCCATGCGTTTGTGCAACCTTTTCCTTTTAATTCTTGTCTTTATGAGTGAAAGAGTCTTTCACAAAAAAGTAAGGGGTGATAATATGGATGATAAAAAAATAATCGGGCTTTATTTCAGCCGTGACGAAAGTGCAATTTCAGAGACCGATAAAAAGTACGGTAAGCTCTGCCGTTATATAGCGTATCATATTCTTTATAACGAGCAGGACAGTGATGAGTGTGTGAATGACACCTATCTCAGAGCCTGGAACAATATGCCACCAAAAAAGCCTGACGTACTTTCCGCTTTTCTTGGCAGGATTACAAGAAATATCGCTATCAACCGTGCACTTTATGATAATGCAAAAAAGCGTGGTGGGGAGTTTTCGCAGATTTCCGACGAAGCTCTTGAAATAGTCAGCGGGAATGACGATTATTGCGAAAATATGGCTATAAAGGAGGCTATCAACAGCTTTCTTGCAAAGCTACCCAGAAAAACGAGAGTGATCTTTATGCGCAGATACTGGTATATGAGCAGTATAAAAGAGATAGCCGAGGATTACGGCATACCCGAAGGTACGGTAAAATCCATATTATCAAGGACAAGACAGGAATTTAAAAACCATCTTTTAAAGGAGGGTATAGCGTTATGAAGGAAAAGGATATATTAGTATCCCTTGATATGGCAAAGGATGAATATATAGAAGAAGCAAGCCCTGAAAATGAAAGGGTGAAAAGAAAAATCAGGAATCGCTTTGAGTGGATACAGCTTGCATTACCGGTGGCGGCGTGCCTTTGTATAGCTTGCGTGGGTACGCTTTTATTCACAAATGGTGGCATCAACTCTACTACGAGCAGTCACGACTTTCCTCACGGTGATATACCGCTGTTGGAATACACGGCAGAGCAGGTTGCAGACATGGTAAATGGTAACGTAGCAAACCTGGGTATAAATTACTATGATATAGAAATTTACGATTCTGATAAATTCGTAGCAGGGATGATAAAGGATAATATAAACCCTGATACAAAATATTATCCTGTTTATGAGGATGCGCAGTATGACGGAACAAAGGGTGACCGAGGCGAAAAGCTATTTAAGAAATACGAAGACGTTATAGACAGGTTTTCAGGACAGGCAGGGGTAAGCTGCGATAAGCAGGCTTCGGAATGTTATGATGATCAGCCCTTATTCAGATTCTATTCGGAGGATGAAACGGAAGAGTTTTACGGCTATATAATCAGTTCGGACATTTATGAAATTATTACAATATATGACAGCAATATCGGTAGCTCCGACTATGTAGGCTACAAAAGCCTTAAAAACGGCGAGCTTTCTATAGACTGGAACAGAACTGACGAAGAACTTATAAAGGACGTTGAATGGATGAAGAAAGATTTTTTTGCCATCTTCGGCAGAGAGTTCAGCGACGTTGCAATAGAAAGAAGTTGTTGGTATGATAACAATAATGTAACTGTCATTTTCTATGATAAGAATGATTTTGAGTCAGGTCTTTATCCGATGTATGGCGATAATATCAGGCTATCCTTTAAATGTGATGATGATATTTCAGAAGGAAAAATGTATATGGGTACGGCACAATATTATGATTACAATCTGCCTGCGACCGAATTACGCAGGATTATAGGTATGAGCAGTGCTATTTCGCTTGAAGAGGCGGAAGAGCTTTTAGCCAAAGGCTATGTATTTTTAGCGCACTCTTGCGAGAAATGTATTGAAGAGAATAATTTCGTCGATGATATAAGTGATTATGATTACGTTCAGATAGAGTACCTTTCCCGCCATATTATGTCCTATGATACTACCGGAAGAGATATAGGTTATCCCTTCTACACCTTCTACAAAAAATTCGGTGAAACAGAAAGTGGCAGAGTGACGTATGCGGTGGCACGTGTCTGCGCAATAAAGCTCACAGGCTACGAAGAATATTTTGCAAATCAGGCGAAGTACCATCGTTAAATTTGCTTTGCAAATTTAAAGTGATGTATTTGCCTGCGGCAAAAGCGATGCACGGCGGTGCCGAGTGATGTACGGCGGTGCCGAGTGATGTTTCGTGCTACGCACGAAGTTGTGGTATCAATTGCCGAAGGCAATTGATGGATTTGAAATTTGTCGCTCCGCTCGGGTTATTGTAGCCCCAATCCCCCTAACCCCCTTTCCCCTGAGGAAAGGGGGAAAATAGAGGGGCTACCGCCCCTTGGAACCCCTTTGGGGCTATCGCCCCAAGCCCCGTGTAATATGGAGATTGCGAGCCTTTTATTATTTTGAATTGCCACAAGAATTTATAGGGGAAATGTAGGGGGCGACGAGTAGTCCGTAAGGACTGCGGCACCCTTTAGGGTATGTCCTCTGACGCCCCGCCGCCGCAGGCGGAATTTAAAATCCATCAATTGCCTTCGGCAATTGATACCACAACTTCGTGCGTAGCACGAAACATCACTCGGCAACGCCGTACATCACTTTTGCCGCAGGCAAATACATCACTTTAAATTTGCAAAGCAAATTTAAAAGCCGCAGCACCTACGTTATCGTCTGTGCTACGGCATTTTTTCGATTTGCTGATTATTCAGCGTCTTCAGCTGTTTCTTCTTCTGCTTCGGGAGCTTCTTCTGCTTCTTCTACGGGAGCTGCTTCCATTAAAGCACGGATAGAAAGGCTTACTCTGTTAGCTTCTTCGTTGATTTCGATGATCTTAGCCTTAACCTCATCACCTACGGAAAGTACCTGAGCAACGTTGTTTACACGTTCGTTGGATACCTGGGAGATGTGGATGAGACCGTCAACACCGGGAACGATCTGTGCGAATGCACCGAAGGGAGTGATGCTTACGATCTTAACGTCAGCTACGTCGTCAACTGCATACTGGGAGATGAACTTTGTCCAGGGGTTGTCCTCTTCCTTCTTGCAGCCGAGAGATACTCTCTTCTTTTCGGGATCGAAGCTCTTTACGTAAACGTCGAGCTTATCGCCGATGCTTACAACTTCCTTGGGATGTCTGATTCTGTTCCAGGTAAGCTCGGATGTGTGAACCATTCCGTCTACGCCGCCAAGGTCAACGAATACGCCGTAGCTTTCGATTGACTTAACTTCGCCTGTGAACTTCTGACCTTCTTCGATTGTTTCCCAGAACTTTGCCTTTGCAGCGTCGTTCTGTTCCTTCTTAGCCATACGGATAGAACCAACAACTCTGCCTCTTGCTTCTGTAACTTCGATTACCTTGAAGGAAACTGTTGTCTTTACCAGCTCCTCAAGCTTGCCTTCTCTGGGTACGCCTGTCTGTGATGCAGGGATGAATACTCTTACACCGTCAGAAATAACGATAACGCCGCCCTTTACAGCCGCAGTTACTACGCCTTCGATTGATTCGCCGGATTCAAGAGCAGACTTGAACTTTTCAATAGCGAGAACGCTGTCAACCTTTCTCTTGGAAAGATGTACTACGCCTTCTGCGTCGTTGATGGATATAACGATTGCTTCGATCTCATCGCCAACTGATACAACGTCAGAAGGAGCTACGTTGGGAGTAGCAGTAAGCTCTTCAGCTACGATGTAGCCTGAGTGCTTTGTGCCAAGATCCACAACAGCTTCGTTATTGTTTACTGCAACAACAACGGCCTTAACCCTGTTCCCTATATATACTTTTTTAAAGGTCTTGTCAACCTCCGCCATGAAGTCGAAGTCTTCATTGTTAAGAATTTCGCTCATAATTTTATGAACCTCCTTTATTATATAAGCAGGAGTCGATGCCCCCGCTGTTATACCGATAATTCCACCGTCTCCGGCAAGCCTCATTACTTCAGCCTTATCAATATCGCTACCCTGCTCTATGAAAAGCACGGGACAATGTCGCTTGCATATATCCGCAAGCTTTGTGGTGTTGCTGGAATGTCTTCCTCCCACAACCACCATAAGACGAGCCTCTTTTGCAAGAGCCTCCGCTTCCCTCTGCCTTTCAGAGGTTGCACTACATATTGTATCAAAAATTTCGATATTTGTATAGTATTTTTTTGCAATTTGTTTGCAAGATTGCCATTTTGACGAATTATAGGTAGTCTGTGCTACCATAATTAGTGCATTTTCACAAGATTCTTTCAGCTCTTCTAATTCTTTTTGTAGCTCCTGCTCATCAGCTATGACAATAACCCTGCTGTCCTTATTACAATGACCTACAATGCCCATAACCTCGGGGTGAGTCTTATCACCTGCTATTATCACAACGCCCGTCGCTCTTGCCACAATGCTATGTATCTTTGCAACAAAGGGGCAGGTAGCGTCGATATAAGGAATATCCTTCCCAGTAAGATAATCGGTGACAGCCTTTTCCACACCGTGACTTCTTATTATAAGCGTACCGCTTTTCTTGTCAAAGCTCTTATAATCCTCCGTCACCTTAACGCCGAGAGTACCCAGCCTTTCGATTTCGGAATTGTTATGGATAAGCGGTCCGTAGGTGTAGCATCCGCCCTGCTCGGTTGCAGTCTTTACCGCCGTATCAACGGCTCTTTTTACTCCGAAGCAGAAGCCTGCGCTTTTTGCAAGCTTTATAGTGTATGCCATTATTCAGCCGCTTCCTCTGTTTTTGCAGTCTTCTTTTCCTTAGGAACGTACTGCTTTGGTAACGGCTCACCGTATTCAGCCATATCGTCCATAAGCATCTTTATATTATCCATAATGAGATTTGAAACTCTGCGGAGCTCTCCTCTGTCATCGGATTTTATCGCAATATCCTCTGCGGGTATCATCTCACCGATGGTTACCCATGCTTTTCTGCGAAAGCCCTTCTTACCGTACTTTATACATACGGGGAGAACGGGAGCATTTGCCTTGCCTGCGATTACCGCAATACCCGACTTTGCTCTTGCAATGTTGCCGTCCTTTGAGCGTGTACCCTCGGGGAAAATAACGAAGGCTCTGCCACTTTCTATATCACTTATCGCCTTATCGATAGCCGCATTGTCACCTGCTCCTCTTTCTACGGGGAAGGCGCCGCACTTTCTGATAAGCCAGGCAAAGAGCTTGTTTTTAAAAAGCTCGGACTTTGCCATAAAGGAGAATTTCGATTTTATTACTGCCGCAATAAGCGGTGGATCGCTGTATTCCTGATGGTTGCAGGCTATGATATAGCCGCCCTTGATACCATTCTTATGGGGGAGGTTTTCCTTACCGAAAACCTTGATTCTGTGCTTTATATGCATTGCGGGAGTTACAAAGCACGCTCTTGCAAACTCGTAGAACATCAGATT
>JAFTVY010000088.1 GCA_017465545.1 Ruminiclostridium sp. | reverse complement strand
GATATACAACACTTCGTGTTGATGATATGCAACACTTCGTGTTGGTGATATGCAATTCCTTCGGAATTGATGATATACAACACTTCGTGTTGATGATATGCAACACTTCGTGTTGATGATATGCAATTCCTACGGAATTGATGATATACAAGGCTACGCCTTGATTTATTTTAAATCTGACTTTACCGTTTGAAATACATCTTTATCAGAACCCGAAAAGCTCGGCATGAGCTACAGGGAGTACGTGTCCTACCTCGACCAGCAGAAGTCAAAAATACACAAAAAAAGACCTGCTAAAAAGCAGGCCAAGAAATAAAAATATGATTTGTACAATCTTATTATAACATAAGGCGGAAAGGATTGTCAAGTAGATTTACAAATAAATTCAGATGAAATCATAGTCGATAACTTTTCGGGAGGCGGAGGAGCTTCTACCATTTTCCCATTTTGAAACTGCCCGGTCTGTAATTCCGAGTTTTTCTGCAAGAGAAGCTTGTGTATAACCTTTTTCTTTTCTGCACTGCGCAATAAATTTTCCTATTTTCTTTTGTTCCATTAGTGAACCATCTTTTCTACACCAATTATACATCAGATTATGCTTTATGCAAACGATCTAATGGTTGAGATGCTACAAACTAATGATTGATATGTTTAAAACCGCATAGTAAAGCTCTGAAGCTCTTCTACCTATGATTGAGTTACAGGTTGACGTAAAACGTTTGGATTTAATTATATCACAAGTATTCACAGAAATCAAATTACAACAATGAGATAAATTCAATCAAAGAGATAATAGAAGAGCTTTCAAATTATTTTTATTGTGAAAACCCTGATTGTAAACGATACGTCCACGTACAGAAAACTTTAGATGTCGAATAAGCCTAACCATTCACACAGGTGCATATTTTTCCTACATCCAAAAGTATAGTCAATTACACTTTATGATAAGTATTTTATTCTAAAAAAAGAATCCTTTTATTTCCTCGCCACAAATGTTACAACCTTCGTTTTAAGATCGCTTACTATATCACCACGGGGTATATCGTACTGCTGTTCTGAAACGGTTGTTTTGATAATTTCAAAGCCTGAGAAAGTATTTTCGAGAATAGTCTGCAGCTTTTTCGTTGGCAGGTTTACCTCAAATTGAGCAGGGATTTCTTTGCCCGTTGATTTTTCATTTTCCGTTATATCGGAGTTTATGACAAGGCACACAATTCCGTTACTGCGGATGCCGTTCTTTATTTCAGATAGCTTTGTTAAAAACGATTCCTCTGAATCGATATGCTCCAGCGCTGAAACGGCTATGATCAGATCATACTCATTTTCTTTAATGGAATAATTCTCAATAGGTGCAACTATTCCGTTGATGCATGAAGCAACGCCAAGCTCCTCGGCGTTATCGTAAAGCTTCTTGATTGCAAGCTCCAGTATATCGACACAGTCAATTTTACAAGGTATATTTTTAAAGCTTTGTGCTATGGCAATACAGTTTCGCCCTACACCGCAACCCAGATCCAGAACGTTTAATCTGGATGCACCGGCAAGGTGAGGGATAATTTCCAGAACTGTTTTTATAGGCTTCCTTAACCAACTGCCCTCCTTGTATAATCCGCTGTTTGAGTATATCTCAATGTGAGACTGCTTTTCGCTTTCACGAATCTGTTTTAGTCTTCCGTCTGTCATATAAATCTCCGTTACTGTTTTAGTTTTTTATCGGTTTTATTGTATCATAGTTTCAATCATTTTGCAAACAGAAAGCACATCCCGCTTTACACAGGATGTGCTTTCGTTATGCCTGCATCAGAATAAATTTACTGAAGCTGTACTATGACAAGGTGTGCGGATACGGGACGAGTACCGCCTGCAAGGGGAGTAATAGTAAGAGCAGAAGCGTTTCCTTCAGGGTTTCTTACTGTTAAAACTGAGTCAGCGGTGGTCGTTGTCACTAACGCCATTCCGATTATCTGAGAGGTGCCTGTTGCACGACCGACAACGGTATACTCAAGATCTGCGCCGTTTAACGTCAGTAAAAGCTGACCTGCTTCCGTTACGCTTACCTGGAAGAATATCTGGTAAGTGCCGATCTGTGAAAGATTGAAGGAGCCGTCTCCCGTTCTGAAAATATCAGTACTGCTGACAGGACCATCCTGAGGGAAGCTTACGTCTGTTCCGGGGGCAACCGTTACAGCGTTGTCGGGCGGCATCAATGCATAGAAGTCAGCATAATTTAATACTCCGCCGGCAGGACCAGTCTCACCGACAGGACCTTGAGGACCGGCAGGACCAGTTTCACCGATAGGACCCTGAGGACCGGCAGGACCAGTCTCACCGATAGGACCCTGAGGACCGGCAGGACCAGTCTCACCGACAGGACCCTGAGGACCGGCAGGACCAGTCTCACCAACAGGACCCTGAGGACCGGCAGGACCAGTCTCACCGATAGGACCCTGAGGACCGGCAGGGCCGGTCTCACCGATAGGACCCTGAGGACCGGCAGGACCAGTCTCACCGATAGGACCTTGAGGACCAGCAGGACCAGTCTCACCGATAGGACCCTGAGGACCAGCAGGACCAGTCTCACCAATAGGACCCTGAGGACCTATAGGACCAGTCTCACCGATAGGACCCTGAGGACCGGCAGGACCGGTTTCACCTATGAGACCTTGCGGACCTGCGGGGCCTGTAGCACCCTGAGGGCCACGGGGACCCATAAGACCACGGGGACCGATAGGTCCCTGAGGCCCCTGCGGGCCGGGAGGGCAGATGGCACAGTTGTTGTTATCACAGCAATCACAGCAGGAATTATTCTGAGGTCTGTTTGCAGAGTTATTCTCGTTGCAGTTGCAGTTATGGTTGTTGTTAAAAATATTCCTGTTCATAATTTTCCTCCTTTGTTTTGTGATGAGCTTCGTAGGCTCAATATCATATTATGCTTTTCTTTAAAAAGTGACACAAGGTAAATCGTAAGAAGCTGAAAATAGTTGTGGAATTCGGGTACGATTCCTTTGATGAAAATTATCACGTAAAAACAGCACAGTCTGATATACAGAAAGCCTATGACGAAATCCCAAAAAGAACGTTGACGGTTGTGAGGTGGATAGAGAATATTGTGAAATTGCTAAAAAATATAAATAAAATATGCAGAAAATTGTTGAAAAGCATCAAAAAATATGATATAATATAATACAGCATATTGTGTTAATATGCTGTATTAATTTTTTATCGGAGGTTAAATATGAGCTTATTTAACGACAAACTATCAAAGCTGACGGCGGGAGATCACGTACGCTTTACACATTCGTCAGGACAAGTAATCGAAGGTATTATTGTAGAAAACGACGGAGAAGAATCGCTTTCGGTTCAGATTACGTCGCTTGCAACTCTGAGATACGATCAGATAAGCCTTGTTGAGCAATATCAGCAGATTGGTAATCTGCAATCTGCTCCTGTAATACCGCAGGCAGTCCCGATTGCCGTACCGCAGGCAGAGGCTCCCGAATCGGCAGAGGATGAAAGCGAGGACAACGACAACGAAGATGAAGAGCTGACAGATAATAAATCCAAAGACGGGGTATTGATAATACCCTGCGACGAGGAAGCCGTATCAGCCGCATTCAAGGCTATGGAGCCTGAAAACAAGAAGATATTCCAGAAGGGCTTTGACAAATTCAAAAGCTATCTTAAAAGCGGAGATGAGGACAAGCGTAATGCCGCTCTTGACCTTATCTGGGAAAGCTATATGGAAAACGGACTGGATTATGATGCAGGTGCAAGCTTCTTTGTAGGACATATCCAGCTGGCTTCAGGTGAATATAAGGAAGCGGTAGAATCCTTCTTCTATGCCGATAATTTAAGATATGCATATTGTGTAGCTTATCAGAAGGCAGAGGAAACCGGTGACAAGGAGCTGTACACTCTTGCAGGAACCTTTGCGGCATTGTACCTCGCTCTTGATAATCCTTCTCAGATAGAGGAGGCGGCACAGGTGCTCTATAAAGTATCTGATAAATCGATGGATATTTCAGGTATATGCTACGTATCGGAATACGCTAAGTCCGCTGAAGTAACGTCTGTCACCGATGATCTGATACGTGCATTAGGCGCAAAAACGATAAACGATAGCTCTGAGCTGTCAGACGTAAGAAGACTTCTTATCAAGCTTATGCGTTTTTACATAGGCTCAGCAATCAAAGAGAAGATTGAAGAATTTTTACCCCAGCTGCCACAGCAGGATTCTGATTCCGACTCAGATTCGGATTCATATTCCGATTCCGACTCAGAATCCGATTCTGAAGAAGAGAAGGAAACCGCTGAAGAAGTTCCTTCGGAGCCTGACGTGACAAAGGAATATGCGGGTAGAATCGTTTCGTACAAATTCCTCACCAACAAGGGTAAAATAGAAACCAGAGACGGAGCAACCTATACCTTTACCAACAGGGATATAATAGATCCGACTCTAAAAAAATGGGTTAGTAAAATATCTACGGAAGAATGCAGATACATATACGTCAGATTCAAGCTGATGAAGATGCTGAACGAATACGTGGCGATAGCTCTGAAGCTTGACAGCAAGAGTGCCGATGAAAAAGCAAAGACTACCGACAAGACTGCCGCACGTGTGAGCGCCGAAGCTGTGCCTGAACACACGGAAAATACAGGCGACGATATGTACAACGCCAACTGTATGTTTACCCAGAAAGACTATCAGGGTGCAATACAGCTGTATAGAAAATGCCTTGAGGGCAAGGAATGGGAGGACGCTTTTTCACATATCATACTGTGTTACCTTGCTCTCAACAACGAGGATTGTGAGTACGGCTATATGGAAGAGCTTGCGGCGTTTATAGCAAAGTATGACGATAAGGAAATAACCTCTACAAAGGCGTTGGAAAGCCTGCGCCAGTATTACGTAAAAATCAATGACTATGAAAACGGTATCGAAGTACTTAACGAGCTTATAAGCCGTTGCGATCAGGATGATTATTTAAAGATCCTTCAGCTGACCGCTTCAAAGTCACGTTGCTACAAGCATCAGCAGAACTACGAATCTGCAATCAGCGAGCTTTTAGACTGGCTGGAAATCGTTGAACAGAACAAGATAAGAGAACAGCACTGGTACAGAGAGAATAATATCTATATAGAGCTTGCCGAGAACTATTTTGAGCTCGGCGATTATGAGAATTCCGAAAAGTATGCTTTACTTGCGGCGGCAACGGAACGCAGACAGTCGCTCCAGAGAAAGCTTGCCGACAAGAAGGCAGAGCTGGAAGCAGAGGACGAGGAATACGAGGAAGAATCCGAAGCAGCCCCCGAAGGCGCAGTAGCCGAAGTTGAAGAAACCATTCAGGAGGCTTACGATTCATACGTTGATCATGCTGACTTTGAAGCAATCGGAAAAAATGAGAAGGATATTCTCAGCACCGCATTCGGCTTTGCTCCCGATCAGCTTTACTGCCTGCTTACGTATATCAATACAGCGGCAGAAATATCACATTCATCCGATATGATGTGCGAAAATGAAAATGGCGAAAGAATGTACGTCGGTCAAGTAATCAAGGCTGTGGATAAGGCGTTGTCCTTTGCCTTTGACAGCCCGTTTCTGGATTCTGAATATCTCAGCACAAACGTAATATCTGCATTCGATGAAACGAAAAACTATCTTGGCGACAAAAAGGCTTCGCTTTTTGCCGCATCCGCTATGTATGCGCTTTTCAGCACACCCTACGTTGCAGACTACAATACGGGTGATTTTGCAGTTGTCGCAGAAAGTATGGAGTATCAGCAGTACCCCACGTTTCTGCCACTTATAAACGATCTTACCGCCTTCAGAGAAACCACCGGCTACGGTATGGACACCTTCGCAGACTATAAGACCAATAACAGCCTTATAGAAGGCATCATTGCCGAAGCAAAGGACTGTTGTAAAACAATAGATATGCGCAGTGACGTGTACGAAAATCAGGGGCAGGTACGCAGAATGCGTGAATTCCTTTTCTCAGGCGAGGAAAGCGAGCTGAGACAGTGCCTTGATATCGTAGCGGCAAATGATACGGGTAAGTATCTGCACGTAAAGAAAACGATCGAGGATACCTTTATCCGTGCAGGCAGACAGGTAAGCTCCGATAATATCGACAATAGAAAAATCGACAGATATATCGACAGATTCTGGGATATGGCAAGAGACGTCATCCAGGATGAGGGCAGACATATTGCAAGACCACACGATAAAATCAAGGGTAGCAAGCGTAACAATATCATAATCGCTATGCGCCGCATCTTAAGCTGCATCTGTGACTGGATTTCGGTAGCCGAGCATTTTGCAGATAACGAAAACAGATTTGCAAAGGATGAGTATACAAAAATACTCCCCAAGGTGAAAAACGAACTTTCCGGCATTATCGAGTCCTGTGCACAGATAAGACAGGAAAAGGGCTTTGACTGGGGAACTGAAGCTGTCCGTATTGCGGCAGAAGAGCTTCTTGCTAAGGTTGATGGCACGTATAACGCCAAGAAGAACAAGTATTTCTTTATAGATTTCTTACGTGGCGAGGATATTCTTCTTGATGATAACTATCTGCCTGAAAGATTATCCACCTTCTGCGATATGAAGGATTTCAATATACTCAGCCGTATCGAGCGTCATGCTTCTATACCCCATCCGAGCTTTTCAGAGCGTCTGTCGGAAATCCTCAGCAACGAGGAAACAAAGCATAACTTCCGCACAGCTACACTTATCAGCGCTTATGGTAGTGATATGGAAATTGCGGAAATTACCGCTCATAAGGATATGCAGAGATTCGCCGAGTGTCGCAAGCAGGCAAAGCGTCGCTTTGAAATAACCCGCAACGACTTCCTTGAGGGACTTGAGCTTTACGAAAGCTATGGAACGCTCTCCAACGTAAACGGAGAAAAGGACAGACTGATAGCGCTTGCTGACAGCTGGTACCGTATCAGCAGACTGACAAACGACTACGGCTTTTATTCAAGACTTCTTGACGTTATCCGTGAAAATATTTCTGCCAGCGCTGTCAAGAAGGGTGAACAGCTTCTTTTAAAGCTTGGAAAGCTTACGGAAAATTCCGAATACGATTTCGGCGTGTTCAGTGAGGAGCTTATAAAGGAAAAGATAGCCGACCAGAACTACACCTCTGCCGAATATATCATGAGCTGTATTTTAGGCGGTGACGTAAATGCAATATCCGACTATTCAGAAGAGCCCTTCGGCTATTTCAACGAGTTTATAAGCGAGCATACCACAAACCACCGTATTGTGCGTGAGGCAGGCTATACTCTTACAGAATCGATTTTAAGACAGTCGGGTAAAAAAGAACTTGAATCCGCTCTCAGAAGCTGGACAAATAATGCCCATAAAGAAACAAAGGGAGGCGCCAATCTGCTCAGAAAGTGGATCCCTTACGGCAGAAAGGCAACCCCTGAGCAGATAACAGAGCTTCTTACGGCACTTGGTTTCAAGCCCGTATCGGTAACTCCCGACGAAGGCGTTGACGCAGACGCTTATCAGGTGTACTGCCGCAAGCAGATAGGCAGAGCTTATTATAACAACTGTATTCCTGCCTTCAGCTCAAAGAGTGAATCAGAGGGCTTCAGAGTGCTGTGTCTCTACGGCAGATATGACTGTGATACACTTATGGATAAATTCAGATCAGTCAATTCTACAGCCAAGCATACTCTTGTTTTCCTGGATTACGTTCTCAATATCGATGACCGCAAAAAGCTTGCACAGAAGCTCAAGAGCGAAAAAACCTTCACAAAGGCGTTTATCGTAGTTGACCGTGTAATTCTGTTCTATCTGGCAAAGCACTATGCTGAAAATACCATCATAAAAAGACTTATGGCTATCACAATGCCCTTTGCATATTATCAGCCCTTCGTAGAATCCTCAGCAAAGGATATGCCTGCAGAGCTGTTTACAGGCAGAGAAGCAGAGCTTGCATCTATCGAATCCCCCGAAGGCGCAAACCTTGTATTCGGTGGACGTCAGCTTGGTAAGAGTGTACTGCTCAAAATGGCAAAGTCAAACGTTGACAGAAACAGCAACGGCGACAGAGCCGTACTTATCGACATCAAGGACCACACCTCAGCAGATGCGATAGGTGTTGTGTGTAGTCAGCTTATTATCGAAGGCATACTTGACGAGTCCAGCCGTTGTGATACCTGGACAGAGCTTGCAGGACATATTCACAAGCGTCTTATGGATGACGATCCCAAAACAAGAATCAACTACCTTCTTCTGATGCTTGATGAAGCTGATAAATTTATCGAAACCTGCAACAAAACTACCGATCAGCCTATCACCGCCTTCAAGAGTCTGCCCTCAGACAGATTCAAGCTGGTAATGGCAGGTCTTCACAATCTGAGCCGTTATAACAGAGAGGTAATGCACGGAAATTCGAATTTTGTGCATCTGGAATCCGTTATCATAAGACAGTTCCGCAGAGAAGAAGCAACAAAGCTTCTTACAAGCACTCTTGCATATCTCGGCTTCAGATTTACTCAGGAGATCATAGATAACATTCTTGCTTCTACCTACAATTACCCCGGTCTTATCCAGTTCTATTGTCAGAAGCTTCTTGAAGCAATGAAGAATGACGATTATGCAGGCTACAAGCCCGGCGAAACACCTCCCTACAGAGTAACCGAAAGCCACTATAAGAAGGTTCTTTCAGATGTTGTATTCACAAGCAAGGTAAACGATAAGTTAGAGGCTACCTTGTTCGCAGAGGAAGAAGGACGCAGTAATTATCACATTATCGCACTTATCATCGCTTATCTGTGTTATGAGGCTTCCGACGATGCAGGTTATTCTATCGAAGATATTCTCAGGGTTGCAAGAGATTATAATATCAATCGTGTGCTGACTATGAGATCCGAACAGCTTTCAGAAACTCTTAACGAGATGTGCGACCTTAACGTTATCACCGAGATGGAGGATCGCTACAGCTTCTCCACCGACGGCTTCCGCAATCTGCTTGGCAACCGTGAGGAGATAGACGAGGCTATGAGCCAGTACTTCGGAGAGGAAGTGACAGCATGATAGGTGAACTCTGGTGGACAAGACTTGTCAATTCTGTACGTTTTATCGATGACGTATGCGACGCCTTACTTGACGGCGAATCGGTCATGCTTATGTTTAAAGAGGAAATACCCTGGCGTGATATTATGGTGGAGACCATAGAACAGAAGCTGCTTTATAACTCCGACGTCAGAACTGTGGATACGGTTGACGACAGTAGTATAGAAAACAGCCCCGCTGATTACGTCCTGAATAACTATTGTACTCCTAAGGAGATTACAGATTACTGGCCGCTTACCCATCAAAGTGTCGGTAATTATCTTGCCCGTTTTGTAAGCACAGCCTTCAATTCCAGATATCTGTGCATTACAGGTGTGAAGAACAGCAAAAACAGGGCGTCGGAGTGGATAACGCTGGCGGCTGATTATATCGAGAATATCGATTCCTCCCAGGAAACAGGACAGTTTATCTTTGTTGTAGAGGATGCCGGCGTTACGCCTTCAAAGCATTTTACCGTGTTCAATTACGAGGACTACGTAACTGATTATGACTGTATGATGCTCTGCCTTACAATGGTTTCAGAGCTTTCCTGCAGCAGAGCGGAAAAAATGTATCTGTGCGAGGTGGCAAGCAATATCGCAGGTAATAACGTCGAGAACGCCGCTCTGCTGATATCCGAAAAAACCGACCTGATAAAACAGCCGCAGGTGGTTGCAAAAAGAGTATACCGTGAAAACGGCTTTGATACCGAAGACCTGAACCCGATAGTTGAAACAGCGCTATGGGAAGCCCAGATTTCTCTTGTTTTCCCGAAGATAGAAAACTACCGCACAGAAATTATCCGCAAGTACGGAAAAAGAATCCGCAAATATCTGCCGATTCAGGGCTTTTACGGTGAAGAGGTGGATAACGTGGAGGACCTTGAAATAGGTCAGCTGTACTATATATGCTATAAGGAATCCGCAAGCCCGATTGTCTCAAAGGCAGAAAACGATATGCTTTTTAAAATGAGGGAGGCACGTAACCTGCTGGCACATTGTGATATATTATCCTATAACCAGTTAAAGGAGCTTGAGGTCATTTAAAAATACATCCGTTCACGTTACTTGCATACTGATTTACGTAGGGGAGGGAAAGCATAAAAACCCGTTTTCAGGTATTGACATCCGTCAGGGATTATGCTATAATCAAATTCCTTCCCTAAAAAACTATAAAGAAATCAGGTGAAATTATGCTTATATTTACAGGCGACACTCACGGGGATATGGTGAGATTTGTTGAAAACAATATGAACGACAAGGAATGGACGGAAAATGATACTCTTATAATCTGCGGAGATTTCGGCTATATCTTTAAGGGCAACAATGCGGATAACGTAAATCTCGATTTTCTCGCAACAAAGCCTTATACCATCTGCTTCTGCGACGGAAATCACGAGAATTTCCCCGCATTATTCAGCTATCCCGAGGAAATCTGGAATGGTGGCAGGGTACACAGAATCAGAAAAAATATCATTCATTTAATGCGTGGTCAGATTTTCGAAATAGATGGTAAAAAGCTGTTTTCTATGGGCGGCGCCTACAGTATAGACCGTTATATGAGAAAGCTTAATATCAGCTACTGGAAAGAAGAAATACCCACCGACGCCGAATATAAGGAGGCTACCGAAAACCTCAAAAAACACGGAAAGTCCGTTGATATCGTTATCTCCCACACAGCGCCCAGAGAGATAATAAAAAGAATGGGCTATACTCCCGACGTTCACGATATGGAGCTTACAGGCTATCTTGAATGGGTGATGTATGAGGTGGATTTTAAAAGATGGTTTTTCGGCCATTGGCACGAGGATAAGGAAATAGACGAAAGATTCAGAGCTGTCTATTACGACGTGATAACGCTTGAATAACTATCTGTAAAAGTCATAAAAAAGAAGAATCCCGCAGTTTTCTGCGGGATTCGTTTTGTATCATTTTGCCTTAAATTCCTGCTATAGCACAGAAAATATCTCTTGCCCAGCCAAGAAAGGCAGGCACGTCCGTTTCAAGTAAAAGTCTTATAAGCGGCAGATTTGCGTCTTTAAGCTCTCCTATATGCTGATATACGCTACCGAAGGCTTCGGTTTTGCCTATGGCAAGCATTGCACCTGCATTGTCACCTATAGCTATGAATATTCCCCTTGCCATAGCACCCAGCGAGAACAGACCGAAGGACAATGCCCCTACCGAAACTACGCCAATACTTATAGCACCTACAGCAAAAAGTCCTAAAGCAATAGCACCTATACCGATAAGTCCCAGCGCAAAAGTACCAAGAGCAACAAGTCCAAGCGACAGCATACCAAAAGAAATAAGTCCCATAGATAAAAGTCCCAAAGAGAAGATACCCTTTGATAAAAGACCTACTGAAAATACACCCTTTGCTCTTACACCAACTGCAAAAAAGCCTTCTGCATTTTTTCCTATATGATATAAGGGCATACCGAAAACCGTCTTTTCGCTTTTTCTTTCCTTTATACGAAGGTTTCCGAATTTTATGGTGATACTGTTTTCTTCCTGCTGTGAGGCAGGGGGGACAGGTGCGGTGCTGTTCTTATCGGTCACTTCATCTTTAAGAAGATAATCCATAGAACAACCCAATAACGTTCCCATTTTTACAAGCTTGTCAGTTTCGGGATAGGCTATATCCGATTCCCACTTGCTGACTGTCTGACGGGATACGCTTAGCAGCTCGCCCAGCTGCTCTTGTGTGTAGTTGCTTTCTTTTCTTAATTGTGATAGTTTTTCTCCGAATGTCATAATAAAAACTCCTTTTAGCTTTTTGTTGTGTCTTAATTATAACGCCCGGAACACAAAAAAGCTATCATTTTTACCGTTCTTTATGTAAACTTCAGGTTGACAAACCCCGATTTAATCGTATTTTCTTTAGTGTAAACCTCTTATGGTTTCGCTAAATATTCTTTTAAAAGCCTTGTGGCGTACTCCTGCGCCTTATCGGGATATTTATATCCACAGCTCTCTGAAATCAGCCGTGCATTTTCCGAAAAAAGCTCCGCTGTATTGAATAACGCCTTTATCATATCAAATTTATCATAATGAGCAAAGCAGTTTTTAAGAGCGGAAGTATTTTTTTCTCCTGCCCATTTTTCTAAAAATCTGCCGCAATGCCATACGTCTTCTTTTTCTGACAGGTATCGGTTATATTCCATAACAGCCAGCAGATGATTTTTAAGATATGCGTCTATGCACATCTTGGCAACCCATATCTCACCACGGAGTATCTTCTTGCTTGCCCATACGGTATGAAACCAGAAGTCGTTTACAAGGTTAAGAAATTCCGCTTCTGACATCGATACAGTTCTGACGGATGGTACGATATGTTTTTCTAAAAGCGGAGTAATATCCATATCGTCATACAGAACAAGATAGCCTCTGTTCATGACCTCGTTTGCAACTCCGTCTGTAACGGCAGAAAGAAACTGCTCAGGCGTGAATATTATAAAATCTGCATCAAGCGAGCCGTCGAAAAGTATCCTTCTTTCAAGACCGCCACCGAGAGTATGCTCAACAAAAGAAATCTTTATATCTCCCAGCTGTGATAAAAGTCTGTCGCTGTACAGAATGTTGTCAGGCTCTGTAGTAGCTATAATAAGATCAATATCCGAATATTCATCCGCCTTGCTGTAATCTCTTACTGATGAGCCTATAGCAACTACCGATTTTATACTGTCATTTTCCTTTGCTATAGCTATGAGCTTTTCTTTAAGATCTGCATATCTGTCCATTACGTATCTCCTTTTAAAGTCTGCATACCATTATGTATTCTTCTTCATTCTGACCGATAATCTCAAAGCCTACCGCCTTATACATCCTTACGGCATAGTTCGCCTTTTGCACTGCAAGAGAGGTCTTTTTATAGCCTCTGTTTTTAAGTTCTGTAAGCATCGTTTCCATAAGCTTTGTACCGATTCCATAGTTTCGGTATTCTTTGTAGAGCGATATTGCAAAGGAGGGCACGCCATCCTCGATATGCCCATAGTCCTGCATATCCCTTACCCATACCGCACCGACTATTTTATTATCGACTTCAGCCACAAAGCATATATCGTCCTTTTCCTTGCCAAAATCCTTTATATACACCTGTAAATCGGGCTGATATATTATCTCCTTCGGCGGAGGCTCCACCCCTTCAGGAATAAAAATAGCCTCATATATAAAGTCCTCTAAAACCTTATATTCGGTTTCTTTTATTTTTCTTATCGTATAATCCATATTACCTCAAAGTAAGCTCTGCCATAGCTATATAATGCAGTATTTCAAAGCTTTCGGGATAGTCTTCGAGCATCTTTCTATGCTCCTTGTCCCAAAGGGCAAGCACATCCTCTGACATAGAAGCGGCAACGCCACGGCAGGCTCTCATTCTTCCGTGCCAGCTTTCTCTTGTAAAGGGAATTTTCACGTCGGTTTCCTCACGGTAGGTGACGTCGAAAAACTCGTCATACTCCTTTGGAACAAACATAGGCTTTCTCGTTTCACCGCTACTGCTCCAGTCGGGATTATGCTTTAAAATTATCTCTTCGCTCTTTCCTGCAATTTCATCCTCAAAAGGCAGCCACGCCATATATAAAATAAGGAACTTTCCGCCCTTTTTAATTATCCTTGCAAGCTTCGGAGCAAGTATTCTATGATCAGGATACCATATACACTGGCAGGCGGTAACGGTATCAAAGCTGTTATCGGGATAGTCTATTTCTTCAGCAGGGCAGGTATAGAATTCTATATTCATATTTTCCTTCTTGGCTAAAATTTCAGCCTGCTCTATCTGATTTTCTGATATATCCGTACCTATCCATTCTGCTCCGTACTTATACATATTTCGTGGGAGTACACCCGTACCCGTGCCTATATCAAGCACCTTCTGACCGTCCTTGCAAAGTCCTCTTGAAAGTATCATCTGATAGAATTTTTCGGGGTATATATCCCTGTATTTTGCATAGTCCCCTGAGGTCTTGCCCCAGTCGAATGCATTACCCTTATCTATATGGCTGAGCTTCATTTTGTCCTCCTTTTCCTTTAAGATTTTCCTTCTGCTATAAAGCTTATCAGCTCTTCAACGTCGTCAAAATCGTCATAATCACCGATTATACCTTCACGGTGATAAACGATTCCGTTTTTCTCATTCTCTTCAAGGCGTCTCAGTAATTCATCGATTCCGTAGCGCTTCGCAAACCGGGTAAAGCCATAAGGCTTTATTTTAGATAAAATGCCCTTTTTACAGTCCATGTCACACAGATAACAATGAGATATACCCTTTTCAGCAGAGCATTTTCTGTTTTCGCACCACTCTGTATCGGGACAATCACCCGAGTCACATCCCTTGCAGGTGACGTTTTCCGAACATAGACAGCAAGCAAGACCACATCTTGCAATTCCAAGCTCCTTCTTCATCTTTAATTACTCCTTGATAATAATTAATCTCCTATACGCTCATCTATCCTTCGTGCAAAGGAATAGGTATAGGGCGTAAAATACTTACCCCAGAAATTAAGGGCAGTCGGATTCAGCGTTTCGCAGTCCACACCAAGATGTGTTATTCCTTCGGCTTTAAGAGTATTTGCAATAAAGGAAAGCAGACCTTGTGCAATACCTCTGCCACGATAATTCTCGTTGAAGAATGCGCCGCAGATATTTTTCATTGTATCGTATCCGGTGATAAAGTTTTCGGCATCGTCATCTACTGAAATAAAGCCGATTATCTTTCCCTCTGATTCTGCCACAAAAATACGCATAGTTTCACGCTTTATCCAGTTTTCAAACCACTTATCAAAGTCATAAGCAGGAAAGAAAACCGGCGCACCTGCCAAATGCTTATGAAGCCCTCTTTGCAGGTATTCAACCTCATTGAATTTGTCTGCGGGTAACTCTTTAAACAGAATGCCGTCATAGGAATTGCACGGCAGATTAAATTCTGACAGTTTACGTACCGCATCGGTACAGCGTATTCCAAAGCCGTTCAGAATAAAGGATTTTGCCGTTTCCTCGTCGTAAGCGTATCGGCTTAAAGCACAGCTATAAATTCCTTGCTTTACAAAGTCTTCTGAAACGCTTTCAAAAAGCATCGAAGCAAGCCTGCCACGATTTTCGCAGTCGTATGAAAAGGCACTTCCGCCAAGAGGGGAGAATACACCCTTCACGTCTCCAAAAAAGCCATCCCAGGGACCTGCAAAAAGCAGGTAGCCTATAAGCCTTCCTTTCTCTATTGCGGCTTTTCCGAAGGGCTGACTGCAAAGCCAGTGAAGTGTACCCGTAATGCTTTCTGTAAAATCTCCATCGGGCAGGTCGGGGTAGTGTTTCTTTCCCGTTTCAAGCTCCGCAAGTGCGAGCTTTACCGCATCGTCAATATGCTTTTCGGTGAATTTTTCAAAGGTAATCTTGTTTTTCTCGTTCATTGTAGTTTTTCCTTTCAGTTAAATCCGTCTTTACCTATGGCAATATGCGAAAATGCTATGACGATAAAACCGAAGGACACAAAGATACCTTCAATAAAAAATGCCACAGCAAAACCGCCGTGGCATAATCATTCAAATGGTTATACAAGTATCGCCAAGGTAATTCTGCTTATTTTGTTTTTATAACTTCTCTCGTTTTGAAACATATCTGAATTACCTCGCTTTCTTTAGTAGTCTGATATAAAGCCGTCGCTTATACCTTTATCAGTATAGCACGGTTTTACTATCTTGTCAATACTATTTTTTCCTTACAGGCACCCATATCTCGCCGTATTC
>JAFTVY010000010.1 GCA_017465545.1 Ruminiclostridium sp. | reverse complement strand
TCAAAAGGCAGAGGAATATCAATAGGCACGGAAGGAGAAGGCTTTTCTTTCTCCTCAAAGGGCAAGGGAATATCAATAGGCACGGAAGGAGAAGGCTTTTCTTTCTCCTCAAAGGGCAAGGGAATATCAATAGGCACGGAAGGAGAAGGCTTTTCTTTCTCCTCAAAAGGCAAGGGAATATCAACAGGTGCAGAAGGAGATGGAATCTCCATAAAAGACAAGGGACTATCAATAGACACGGAAGGAGAAGAGCTTTCTTCATGTGCTGAAGGAATAACGGGTAGCTTTCTTTCCTTACTGAAGAAAAGCACCGAAACTATTCTTTCACTGCTAAGCTTATCGAATTTTATGCGGTAGCTGTTCTTGTTCTTTTCGTATCCGATAATTTCACCCTCTCCGAAGGCAGGATGCGATATTCTGTCACCGATATTTTTTAGCACAGGCTCGTCATTATATGAATAGTCATTTTTAGCACTTTTCATATCCGACGCCTCCTGGACCTCCTTTGATATTGCACCTATACGGGTGTAATTTTCCTCGCCTATTTCCCTTAGAAACCTGGAGGGTAGCTTTACCTTGCCGTTTTGCAGAAAGCCCTCGCTATCCAGTAAATAGAGCCTTTTTTCTGCTCGGGTTATTGCTACGTAGCAAAGCCTTCTTTCTTCCTCAAGACCTAATTGCTTTCTTTCCTCTATAGATTTTGATGAAGGGAATATACCTTCCGAAAGACCTAAAACGAAAACGTTCGGGAATTCCAGTCCCTTTGCCGCATGGATGGTCATAAACTTGACGGTATCGGCTTCCTTTTCATCTTCATCCTCACTCTGTAATGAGATGTGATTGATGAACTCCTTCAGCGAAATGCTTTCGCCTAAATTCGTTTCGTATTCTCCTGCAATCCTTTTAAATTCCGAAAGATTTTCAAATCTCTCCATATCGCCAAGCTCACGGATGTACTTTTCGTATCCGCTCGTTTCACATACCTTCTGCACCATCTCCGATACGTAAAGATCCTTTGCATATTGCCTTAAGGTGTCGATGATGTAAACGAATTCCTTTGCACCGCTACCCTTGAAGGCGGAGTTGCTTAAGTTCTGTTTCAGGGTTTCGTAAAGAGAATGGTTTTTCTGCAGCTGCTGGAGTGCCTGTAGCTTCATCCTTCCGAAGCGGCGTCGGGGTTTGTTTATGATACGCTTTAAGGATACGTCGTCGTCAAATACGATAAGCCGCAGATATGCCATTATATCCTGAATTTCCATACGGTGATAGAATTTGACGCCGTTGAAGATTTCGTAGGGGATGCCCTCCTCTGTAAATTTCTTTTCTATGATTCTCGAAAGAAAGCCTGAACGGTATAGCACGGCAAAATCAGAATAATCACAACCCGTCTTTTTTCTTAAATCGGATATTACGTCGGTTATGCATCCCGCCTCGCTGTATTCATTTTTAGAGTGATAGTGAAATACCTCTGCTCCGGGATCGTTTCTTGTGAACAGGTCTTTTTTTAGCCTGAGCTCGTTCTTTTCAATAAGAGTATTGGCGCATTTAAGTATCTGCGGTGTGGAGCGGTAATTCTGATTCAGAAAGATGGTTTTAGTCGGAGTGTGGGTTTTATCAAAGTCCACGAGAAGCTTTACGTCCGAGCCACGCCATTCGTATATATTCTGATCGGGATCTCCTACTATCATAAGATTTCCGTGCTTTGCGCATAGCAGATCTATAAGCTCCATTTCCGTAGAGGAGCTGTCCTGAAATTCATCTACCTGTATGTAATTCAGTCTGTCCTGCCATTTCTTCAGTACGTCAATACAACGGTGGAATACGTTAAGGGTAAAATATATAAGATCGCTGAAATCAAGCGCATACAGATGCTTCTGTATCTGAAGATACTCCTCAATAATTTTATCATCAAGAGAACGTATTTCCTTCATGATCTGACACTTGTCGGTACAGCACATATTGTCTACGTAATCTCTGTTTGTTGATTTATAAAGCTCTATCTGTCTTACTATCTTTTCAAAACTGCCGTAGTCCAGCTTAAGCTCGAATTTCTGATAGATTTCTGACAGAATGCTTTTCTGCTGGGTGGTATCGATTATCTGAAATTCCTTCGGAAAGAATATCTTTTCCACGTCCTCCCGCAGAACTCTGACGCAGAATCCGTGATAGGTGCAGATAAGCGAGGTGTCGTAGCTGTCGCCTATCAGCGCTCTTATTCTTCTTTTCATCTCTCCTGCGGCTTTGTTGGTGAAGGTAACGCATAATATATTTGCACTGTCGATACCATATTCCTTCACAAGATACGCATAACGGGATACCAGTAGCTTAGTTTTTCCGCTTCCTGCACCCGCAATGACACGAAGAAAGCCTTCTGTATTTTTGACCGCTTCCAGCTGACTTTTATTAAGCTTAAGTAAATACTCCATAACCGACTCGCCTTTCTGTAAAATAGTATGCTTTTAGTTATTATATCACGCCTGGTGTCCCTAAAACTGTACAACCAATAAAAAAAGACTGCAAAAGCAGTCTTTTCAGCGTGTAGACAAAGTATTTGTCTGCACGCTGTCAGACGAAGAAAAACGCGCGCAGACGAGGAATCCGCCCCGACAGGCATATATAAATATGTTGAGGGGTGGATGACGAAGTAAGCAAAAATGCTTTTGGAGAGCCGTAAACGGCTCTCCAAAACTTCTGTATAACTGTTTTTATATTTTCGCAATATAAGTATAAAATTTTATGCATTTTTGCGGTGCGTGGGTTTGTCTTCAGTCTGAAAAGACTGCAAAAGCAGTCTTTTTTTAATTTATTTCCCGTACTTTTCTATTCCTTCTTCAAGTCTTTCCTTTATTTTTTCCCTGAGCGACGTGGGGTAGATAACCTCCACACAGCTTATATACTGCAATGCCCAGAATTCCATGGCATGGGGGCTTACCCTTACTGTAACCTTCAGCCTTCCGTCAAGCTGTTCTATTTCTGCATTATCTCCGAACCAGTCCACCACCTGATCCACAACCCATTCCTCTGCATAGAATACCACTCTTTCCAGCTTGTCGGTGAACATATAGGGCAGGGCGGTGGAAAGCTCCTTGTAATTTATTCCGTTTTCATAGCCCTCGATAGTTTCAATGGGCGCAAGCGGAATTTCGGTAAGAGTCATATTCGTGATATGATCTACACGATAATAAGCCATATTGCGCCATTGCTCATTACGTGCCATAAGATAATAACGCTGATTGTTGAGTACCAACTGATAAGGGCTTGCGGTATGGGTTTTTGTGCGGTGCAGTTTTTTATCTGCTCCGTATTTGTTATAATCAAAGGTTATCTGTACGCCCTTTTCAATAGCCTCGTCTATAAGCTCTATATTGAAGAAAAGCGCCTGATTGTCCGTCTTGCTGCGGTCATTCACCGAATGTATATTCCTGACGTGCGAACGGAAATACATATTCGACATACCGCACAGCTTTTCAATAAGATCCTTTGAGTGCTTTGCGGTTATATATTTGCTGTTCAATACGCCGTCTATAAGCATATGAAGCTCTGAATCCTCAAATTCCCTGCTTGCAAGATAGCTTCCGCTACGGAAGGATTCTATATCGTAGCCTATCTCCTTTAAAAGGGACAGGTTTCTGCTGATAGATTTCCTCTCTACGTTTATTCCGTATTCACGCTTTAAAATACTGATTATCTCTTCCTGCGTAAGAGGATGCTTTTCATCGCTGTATTCTTTAAGTATCTGCAGTATTCTGATAAGAGCCAGCTTTTTAGGTTCAAGTGCGTCCATGTGGCGTCCTCCCTTTATATATCCTGAATTTTACGTTTCGATAAATTTTATATTTCTGAATTTCGCATATTCTATAGCATAGCTTCCTGCAGGTGCGGAAATTACAAGGTACTTACAACCATCGAAGGCGTCGTTGGCTATCTCTGTCACACTATCGGGTATAGTTATCGACTGAAGGCTTGTGCATTCCTCAAATGCATATTCGACAATCTCCGTCACACTATCAGGTATAGTTATTGACTGAAGACTTTCACATCTATAGAACGCCCACACGCCAATCTTTTTTACACTATCAGGTATAGTTATTGACTGAAGATTTGTGCATTCATCAAACGCCCACCTGCCAATCTTTGTCACACCATCATGTATAAATATCATCTGTAAATTTTCGCAGTACGCAAATGAATATTCCTCAATTTCCTTTAAACATTTGGGTAAATTAATCGACTGAAGGCTTGTGCATTCCTCAAATGCAAATGCGCCAATCTTTGTCACGCTATCAGGCATAGTTATTGACTGAAGGCTTGTGCATCCATAGAACGCACCGGCGCCAATCTCTGTCACGCTATCAGGTATAGTTATTGACTGAAGACTTGTGCATCTTATGAAT
>JAFTVY010000001.1 GCA_017465545.1 Ruminiclostridium sp. | reverse complement strand
TTTGTGATGATTTCAAGAGCCTTTTCTACCTTTGCGTCATAGAGGTTGCTTACGAGCTTGCCGTCTTCAAGAGATACGAGAGGTGTACCTGTTGTAAGAACTATGCAGTCTGCCATTGAGTAACCGTCGATAGCCCACATCTTGTTTTCAGCGTCTGTGAACTTTCTGCACATATCAAGGAACGTTTCCCAGGTCCATTCGCCCTTTTCGAAGAGCTCCCAGGGATCGTCAAAGCCGGCTTCTTCTACTACAGAGGTTCTGTACCAGAGAACGTTGCTTACGCTTAAATCCATGATAGGGCAGTAGTTCTTGCCGCCCCACTCGAACATATCGATTACATCCTTATATGCTGCCCAGTCGTCTGCCTCGAAATTGAAGAGATCGTCAACAGGCTGGAAAAGATTCTTATATACGCCGTAAGGATAGTAGCAGATTTCAAAGGGGTATACGTCAGGAGAATCGTCTGCCTGAACTCTCTTTGCTAAGTCTACGTATCTGTCTGCATAAGGTGAAGAAATACCGCAGAACACGTTCTCATCAGGAATGCTTTCAAAACCTGCAGGCTTTTCTGTAGGTGTGCCGTATAAGGACTTGAACATTGTAACTTCAGGGGAGTTTTCCTGAGGTACCCAGTTGTTCCATGCCATCCATACAAGCTTTCTGTTTACTTCGATACCCTTGTAGTCTTCGCTTACGTTTTCTACTGCGCTTTCTACTGCGCTGTTTACGTTTTCGTCTTCCTTAACAGTCTCTCTGGGAGCTTCTGTTGTGGTCGTTTCAGGGGCTGACGTTGCTCCACCACTTGAAGTGGTAGTGTCACCGCTACAAGCCGTTGCTGTAGAAATTACTGTTGCAAGTGCCATTGCAGCTGCAACGTATTTTGTAAATTTCTTCATAGGTTCCTCCTTGATTGGATTGCCTTTTTACTTTATAAAAAGGTATAGTTAGTTTATCGTATTAATTATAGCAAATTTCACAATTTCAGTCAATATGAATAATGTAAAAATCGGGGATGTTCTTTTTGTGTAAATAGTACAAATTACACTTAAAACGCAGGCTAATTTACTTAAAAAATATGCTCTTAATCCCCTTTTTACACAGTCGGATTGGTGTTTTTTCACGTAAATAAGCGCAAAACGGCCATCCGATTGTTTAACTAATTTTAAGTAATTTAACTTTAAATTCTTTTTATAAAGCAAAACGGACGTTCCCGTGCTACCGGAAAACGTCCGTGATTTTAATTATTCGCCGCAGAGCTCAGCATAGATGCCTATATAGAGCTTCGCAGACTGCTTCCAGCTGAAGTCAGCCTTCATAGCACGTGTAACAAGCTTGTTCCACTCTGCCTTGTTGTAGTAGTGATTCTTTGCTCTTTCGATGGATGCAAGCATATCGTGAGCGTTGTAGGAATGGAAGGTATAGCCTGTTCCGTTTTCGTCGCCACAGTCGATGATACTGTCTGCAAGACCGCCGGTCTTACGTACTATCGGAATAGTACCGTAGCGCAGGGAGATCATCTGTGCAAGTCCGCAGGGCTCACTCTTACTGGGCATAAGGAACATATCTGCACCTGCGTAGATCTTCTTTGCGAGGTCGGGGATGTATCCGCAGGTAAAGGCTACCTTATCGGGATACTTCCATCTCATCTCGTGGAAGAACTGCTCGTACTGTGCTTCGCCTGAGCCTAAGATCACCACCTTATAGCCGAGGTTAATAATATCGTCAAAAACGTACTTTACAAGGTCGAAGCCCTTATGCTCAACCAGTCTTGAGATCATACCGATAACAGGCTCGTCGCCCTGAGGAAGTCCGACTTCTTCAAGGAGCTTTTCCTTACAAACCTTCTTGCCCGCCTTGGAGCGTGTGCTGAAGTTTGCAGGGATAACGGGATCTGTAGCGGGGTTATACATATCCATATCGATACCGTTAAGGAAGCCACAGGTCTTGTAAGCCTTATCCTGTAAAGCTCTGTCAAGTCCGTGAGAGAACCAGGGATCGAAGATTTCTCTTGCGTAGGTGGGAGAAACCGTTGTAACCTTGTCGGATACTTCGATAGCCGCCTTCATCAGGTTTACGTCTCTGTCATATTCGAGAAGAGATGCAAAATGACGGGGAATACCGAGTACGTCCTCAAGAATTTCCATACCGTATCTGCCCTGATACTGGATATTGTGGATAGTAAACATATTCTTGATGCCCCACAGCTTGTGGTGGTGCTTATAGAAAATGTTGTAGTATACGGGAATAAGTGCGCACTGCCAGTCGTTTGAGTTAATAACCTGAGGCTTGAAATCAATAACCGTCAGCATTTCGAGTACAGCACGGGAGAAGAAAGCGTAACGCTCTGCATCATCATAGTAGCCGTACAGACCGAAGTCTCTCTTGAAATAATATTCGTTATCAAGGAAATAATATGTAACGCCGTTTATTTCTGCTGTAAAAAGTCCGCAGTACTGACTACGCCAGCCTACAGGTACGGAGAAGCTTGTGACAAAGGTCATCTGGTCACGCCACTGCTGCTTTATGGTGTTTACATAAAGGGGCAGAACAACGCAAGCCTCGTGTCCCTCTTCTACCAGTGCCTTGGGTAATGAGCCTGCTACGTCCGCAAGTCCGCCTGAAGCCGCTACGGGCTGTGCTTCGCTTGCCGCATAAAGAATCTTCATAATAATCCTCCTGCCTTTCAGTCGGTATCCCGACAAAAAATTATATATTTGACTATCCGGATTTTCACCTTCATCCAAAAGGTGCAGAAGGCTGTTACGGATATTCATATTTATAGTATAAATATAGCATATTCCCGCTTTAAAATCAAGTGGAAATTGTTTTTTCCATAGATGTGGCGGTAAAAATCGGAAATAATGAACAAAAAATTTACTTTTGATTGTACAAACTAACAAAATATATACATTTGACTATTGATTTTTTATTTATTTTATATTATAATATAAGCATCGGATATTTACCTATGGTAAAACCTCTTTTTAAGGAAGGAATGGAATATAATTATGAGCTTAGAAACCATCAACAAGAACTATCAGGTTATCGACGAAAAGATTGACGCCGTAAACACAAGCATCCGTGAGCTTACCGGCGAATTTGACAAGCTTCGCGAAAAGACAGCTGAGGCTGAAAGAATCGTTGCACAGACAGACTCTATTATCAAGTACATACAGAACGTAGCTACACAGATGACTCTGCTCGGCTTCAACGCTTCTATCGAAGCAAAGCACGTAGGCGAGGCAGGTGCAGGCTTCAACGTAATTGCGCAGGAAGTAAGACAGCTGGCTGAGCAGACACAGAACCAGACACAGAACGTTGAGGACGTTCTTGGTAACGTACGTACTTCTATTGCAAACATCGAAAAGGAAATTGCGGCGGCAGTAGAAACTCTGCAGACAAACATAGCTACAGTCAAGGAGCTCAGCGAAATAATCGCAGTAACCTCCGACGAAATCAAGCAGCTCAACTAAGTACAAGAGTCCCCGAAGGCTACTTCGGGGATTTTTTTGCCTATTTGCGCAATAGTCTGAAATATTATTGATTTTATGAGTAAGATATGCTACAATTACGATAATGATTTTAATCAGAAATTAACCTGAACGGAGAATATACTATGAGCGACAAGCTTTATTCGCCCTGTAACAAAAATGCGCAGGATTGCGTAAAAAACGTTCTTAAGTATCTGTCCGATATTACCTATGAAAAGGTAATAACAGGTCAGCATACCCAGACTATGGCAATGGAGGAGCTTTGTCATATTGAAGAGGTGACGGGAAAACAGCCTGCCCTTCTTGGCTTTGAGCTTTTATCCTATTCGCCCAATATAAATTATACCGATACCGACGACGAATGTATGACGGAGGTTATGGAAAACTACGGTACGCTGAAAAGAGCCTACGAATGGGCAGATAAAAAGGGACTTATCACAATGACATGGCATTGGTTTTCGCCCCTTCAGGGACGCTCAAAGGCATTCTTTACAAGAAACACGGACTTTGACGCGTCAAAGGCGGTAATCGACGGCACAGAAGAAAATAAAGCGCTTATTTCCGATATGGATATGATGGCAGGACTGCTCCGTCCCTTCTGCGATAAGCAGATACCGATACTCTGGCGCCCCTTCCACGAGGCGGAGGGTGACTGGTTCTGGTGGGGAGTAAAGGGTGCCGAAACCTACAAGAAGCTCTACAGACTTATGTATCAGCGTTTTACTAAAATCCATCATCTTGATAATCTCATCTGGGTATGGAATGCCACTACAAGAGAGCTTTACCCCGGTGACGACGTGGTTGATATAATCACAAGGGATATGTATCCGCCTGCGGGTGACCACAGCTCCCAGAGTGAAATGTATAACAATCTCATAAAGGTAACCGATACAAAGAAAATAGTAGCCATAGGCGAAACGGGTACTGTTCCATTTTCTGAAAATATCGTAAAGGAAAAGGTAGGCTGGTGCTACTATATGTGCTGGTCCAAGGAATTTTGCCTGAAGGATGAAAACACCACAAGAGAAGACCTTAAAAAGCTCTATGACAGCGAATATTCGGTAACTAAAGAAAATTTACCTGCACTATATTAATTAAATTACGGAAGGAAAACGATATGAAGACACTATTCAATGACGGCTGGCTGTTTGCAAAGACAGAAGCCGACCACAGCAAGGAAAACGACTGGAGCGGTGAATATGCTCCCATACAGCTTCCCCACGACTGGCTGATACATAACACCTGTGCATTATACGAAACAGGCTTCGGCAGATATAAGAAAAAGTACGACTTCGGCAAGGTAGAAGGAAAAAGCTTCCGCCTTTACTTTGAAGGCGTTTATATGAATAGCACGGTTTTCGTAAACGAAAAGCCTGCCTTTGACTGGAAGTACGGCTATTCCACCTTTGAAGCCGATATTACGGAATATCTTCAGGATGGCGAAAATGAAATTGAGGTGCTTGTCCGCCACGAAGCACCCAACACCCGTTGGTACAGCGGTGCGGGTATCTTCCGTGACGTATATCTTATCGAAACAGAAAAGAGCTATCTTGCTACAGACGGTACTTATTTCCACACCGATAAGACCGATAACGGCTTTGATATAAGCATTTCAGCAGAGGTTATAAAGCCTGAGGGACTTACCGTTTCCTTTATTCTTAAAGGCGATGAAACACTTCATAGCGAGGAAATCTCAGCTACCGCTTTAACGGAAATCAATTTCAGCCTGAATGAAGTAGCCGAAAAGCATATCTGGGATATACAGCATCCGAATCTGCTTACCCTTGAAATTGCACTTAAAAGAAACGATGAAATAATAGATTTTATATCACAGAAGGTGGGTCTTCGTGACTGCCGTTTTGATACCGATACAGGCTTTTACTTAAACGGCAGACACGTTAAACTTAACGGCGTTTGTCTGCACCACGATTTAGGTTGTCTTGGTGCGGCATTCAATAAGTCTGCGGCAAGACGTCAGCTTTTAAAGATGATGGAGATGGGTGCAAATTCTGTCCGCACCTCCCACAACCCTCCCGCCAAGGGCTTTATGGAGCTTTGTGACGAGCTTGGTATTTTAGTAAACAGCGAAATGTACGATATGTGGGAACGCCCCAAGACCGAATTTGACAACGCCCGCTTCTTTAAAGACTGGTACAGAAGAGACATTGCAAGCTGGATAAGAAGAGACAGAAATCACCCTTCGGTTATTATGTGGAGTGTGGGCAACGAGATATACGATACCCACGTTTCTCCCCGTGGCTGTGAGGTAGCAAAAATGCTTCACGAGGCGGTAAGAGAAAATGACTATAAGAAGAATGCACCTACTACGATAGGCTCAAACTATATGCCCTGGGAGGGTGCGCAGAACTGTGCAAAGCAGGTGGATTTAGCAGGCTATAACTACCTTGAAAGATTATATGAAGAGCATCATAAAACCTACCCCGACTGGAAGATTTACGGAAGCGAAACCACGTCAGGTGTTAAGAGCCGTGGCGTATATCATTTCCCGAAGAGCGCCGCATTCTTAACCCACGATGACCTGCAATGCTCCGCTTTAGGCAACTGTAAGGCAGGTGCGTCCGCAGAAACCGCACAGAACGTTATTGCAATGAACCGTGATATCGACGTATGTGCAGGTATGTATATCTGGACAGGTGCTGACTATATCGGTGAGCCTTCCCCCTATTCTACAAAGAACGCATATTTCGGTAATATTGATACGGCAGGTATAGAAAAGGACAGCTTCTGGCTTTACAAGGCGGCGTGGACAGACAGACCCGTGCTTCATCTTCTCCCCTATTGGGATTTCAATGACGGACAGATTATAGATGTGGTAGTCTATACCAATTTAGATAAGGTGGAGCTTTTTGTAAACAACAAATCCTACGGAAAGAAAACAACACAGGAATATACTCTTGATTGGCAGATTTACTATGAAAAGGGCGAAATCAGAGTAGTGGGCTATGATAAAAACGGCAGAAAGCATCAGTTTGTCAGAAGATCCTTCGGTAATAGTAAGAAGATAGTTTTAACCCCCTATAGCAAGGAAGTAAAGGCTGACGGCGAGGATATGGCATTCGTTCTCGTTTCGACAGTTGACGAAAACGGAAATCCCGTTGAAAATGCAAGAGACAGAATCAATCTTACCGTAGAAGGCGGCAGACTGGTCGGCTTTGATAACGGTGACAGTACCGACTATGACCAGTACAAGAGCAGTTCAAGAAGACTCTTTTCAGGTAAGGCGGTAGCCTATATTATGGCTGATACCGAGGAAGGCGATATCATAGTTACCGCAAAGGGCGAAGGTCTTGAAGCGGCAACAACCGTTATAAAAGCGGTAAAGAGCGAAGTAAGAAAGGGTATCAGCACTCTTGAAAATATCTGCGAAAAATCAGATAATAAGGAAATACCCATCAGAAAGATTGAGCTTACTCGTACAGAAGGTGCCGCACTTACACCAATGGACAGTCAGAGTATAATTACTGCAAGGGTACTGCCCGAAAATGCAACCTACAAAGATGATATAAAGTACAGCGTTGTAACGGATAGCGGTATCGAATCAAATATCGCAGTTATAGAAGAGGTTGACGGTCAGATGGTGTTAAAGGCGCTTGGCGATGGTAGCTTCAGACTGAGAGTCAGCAGTAATAACGGCAGAAATCAGGTGGAGATATTATCCGAATTTGAATTCTGTGCTACAGGCTTCGGTCAGCTTTCTATGAATCCTTATGAGTTTATCCGTTGCTGTCACTATAACGATAGCATCTCCCTTATGGACGAGGTAAGAGACGGTGGTATAAACATAAAGCGTGACAATAACATCATCGGCTTTACAAAGACTGATTTCGGCAAGTACGGAACGGATAGCTTCTTTGTAAGAATGATAAACTGGCATAGCGACGCCCCCTTTAATTTCAGAATGTGGCTTGGCTACCCCGAAAGAGAAGGCTCACAGCTTATCGGAGAATTTACCTATCAGGCGGATTTCGAATGGCAGACCTACAAGGATAACAGCTATACACTTCCCTGCCGCATCTGCGGTATGCAGGATCTTTATTTTGAGTTTGACAAGAACGATTTCAGAATAGATTTCGGTGGCTTCGAGTTTGCAAAGAATGAAAAGGCTTATGAAAGAATAAATGCCGTAGATAACGATCTGCTTCACGGCGATACCTTTGAAATTGTCGGCAATGCAGTTACCGGTATCGGCAACAACGTCTTTATGGACTTTAACGATATGAACTTTACAAAGGGTACTAAAAAGTTCATATTAAAGGGCAGAACAAGACACGACAATGACTCTGTACACGTTCACTTTGCGACAGAAGAAGGAATCGTGGCGCAGGAGATTATCGAATTCCCCTACAGCGAGGACTATATAGAGGTAGAGCATATGCTTCCCGATATAAGAGGAAATGCCACGGTGAAGGTCATCTTCCTGCCCGGTTGCGATTTTGATTTTGATAGCTTTATAATTGAAGGCGAAGACGAATAAAATACTGCTTAAGAATCCCCCAAAAACGGGGGATTCTTTTTTTCTGAAATTTTTTTAAAAAACCTATTGACAAATGTATATGGGGTTGGTATAATGTATATATCGGATATACACATTGATAACAAAGTGCACATTGGTATCAACGTTAAGTCCAATCACTGTGGCATTTATACCTTTAGCCACATTGAGAAAGGTAAGTATATGAATATTATAATCACAAATTCCGCAGGAGTTCCCATTTACGAGCAGATATGCTCACAGATTAAGGGACTTATAATGTCGGGAAAGCTTAAAGAGGGCGATCCGTTACCCTCAATGCGTACTTTAGCGCAGGATTTAAGAGTCAGCGTTATTACCACAAAGAAAGCTTATGAGCTTTTAGAACGTGACGGACTTATAGAATCCTACACGGGTAAAGGGAGCTTTGTTGCCGCTAAAAACCCTGAATTACTAAGGGAACAGAATTTAAAGGAGATAGAAGGATATCTTCAGAAGGCGGCGGATATAGCAAGAACGAGCGGTGTTTCTTTAGAAGAGATAACCGACATATTATCAGTATTCTATAGCGAATAAAGGAGAAATTTATTATGGAAGGCAACTGCATTGAAATCAAAAACCTCACAAAGAAGTATAAAAAATTCACACTTGATAACGTAAGCATCGACGTCCCCTACGGTACGGTAATGGGCTTTGTAGGTGAAAACGGCGCAGGTAAGACTACTACCATAAAGGCTATTTTAGGACTTTTAGCCGCTGACAGCGGTTCAGTTCAGGTTATGGGCGAGGAAGCCTATAATATGAGTGGTGCAACAAAGGAAAAGATAGGCGTTGTATTTGACGTGCCGCCCTTCCCTCCCGCTCTTAACGCAAAGCAGATGAATAAGATATTTGGGGGTATGTATAAAAATTGGGACGGCGAAAAGTTCTTTAAGCTCCTTGAAAAGTTTGAAATCCCCACAGATAAAAAGCTGAAGGGCTTTTCAAGAGGTATGGGTATGAGATTCTCAATCGCCCAGGCGCTTTCTCACGGAGCAGAGCTTCTTGTACTTGACGAGCCTACCGGTGGTCTTGATCCTATCATAAGAAGCGAAACTATGGACATACTCCGTGACTTTATGGCTGAGGATGAAAAGAATACTATATTTTTTTCAACCCATATCACCAGCGACCTTGATAGATTAGCAGACTATATCTGCTTTGTACATAAGGGAAAAGTGGTATTTACAGAGGAAAGAGATACCCTTATGGAAAAATACCGCATCTTAAAATGCACAGACGAACAGCTTTCTCTTATCGATAAGGAGGATATCATCGGTATGAGAAAGGGCAGATTCGCAAGTGAGGTGCTTACAAACGCCGCAGATAAATACCCTGATATAGCGGCTGACGTTCCCAACATTGACGAAATAATGGTTTACTTCATTTCAAAGGATGGTGAATGAAATGAAGGGTATGATCACACAATGGCTGTATAGCTGTAAATGGTTTTTACTTGGTGGCTTAGGACTTTCCGTTGCACTTGCCGTTGCCGCTCCCGTTCTTTATAACTCGTTTATGAACTCCGGCGATCCTCAAGGCGTAATGATGGCAATGATGATGCCCATTCTTGCCTTATTGTTCTCTGTTGCTGTACCTATGGAATCGTTAAGTTCCAATTTTGCAAATATGATACTCTGCAGATTTCAGGCGTTTACAGTTACCACAATGAAGCCGATAAAATTCTGCTTTTCACATCTTGCCGTATGGGGCATTGCCGCAGTTTGTTCTGCTGTATGCGCCATTTTACCCATAATTTCAATGTCTATGTTTATCGACGGATATACAGATAACATGCTTCTTGATAACATAAAGCTCGGCGTATCCTATATAGCCTTCTGCATGGGCTTCGACTATATCATAGGAGCTCTTACAATAAAGCTGAAAAGCCGTGACAAGGCGTCAATACTTGCTTTAGTGGTAGGTATGGGCATCGGAATAGCCGCTATTATAATAGCAGCCGCAAACAATATAGACGTTGACCTTATGGAAGTTGTTACCGCTATCGGCAACAACTGGTATATTGTTGCAGGCGGTATGGTAGCACTTATCGCCGCAGGTATGGCATTAATGCTTAACTTTATCAGAAAGGGTGAATTATCATGAAAGGCTTAATTTACAAAGATATAGCGGCGATACGCTCTCAGCTCATAGGCACTCTGATAATCATCGGATTTATGTACGTTATGATGCTCACTGCGGGAGCAGGAGAGGTCATATTTACAGGTAATCCCCTTGATGAAGCAGAAAAGTTTACTGTCACAATGGCAACTAATATATCCACCTTTGTCGGTATTGTATGCTTCTCCCCTCTTTCAATAAACAACATTCTTGAGGATAAGCAGACCGGCTGGATTAAATACTGCCGCTGTTCTCCCTTAAAAAGAGGAAGCTACTCAAAGGCGAAGATAATTTCAACAATAGCCATTATATCCATCTATCTTATTGAAGGAATAATAGCGAACCTTGTAACCGTAGTAGTATGCGGATGTAGTGTAGAGCTTGCCTTTGCAGTGCCTTTAGTTTTTGCCACCTTTACAGCAATGCTTATGCTCCCTACAGTTCCACTTATTCAAAGATTCGGCAGAATTATCGAATTTATATATCTTGTGCTTATACTTGTTTTCGCTATAGTCCTCGGACTTATCACAAACGGAGCTATGGAGAGCGATGGTAGCGGAACTGCCCTGCGCATAATCTCCTACGGTGTAGTTCCCGTTCTTGCAGTTGTATCAGGTGCTGTAAGCCTTTCAATCAGCAAGAAAATGGAAGAGAATGATATGTAAAATATATAGTAGCAAACCGGAAGGCTACCTTCGTTTTGAAGGTAGTCTTCAGCATTTGCTCACGTTAAATCAGTAAACGTAGCAGGTTAAATCCAGTTCTTGCAGTTATATCAGGTATTGTAAGCCCTTCAATCAGCAGGAAAACTAAAGAGAATGATACGTAAAATATATAAGTAAACCAAAAGGCTACCTTCGGTTAAAAGGTAGCCTTTAATTATTTATTTACACTTAAATCAGTCAAGTGTAGCAGGTCCGTCGATCTTTTCGCCTAAGAACTTAGGTAATTCCATACCTGCCTGGTTGAACATCTCACCCATGGGAGGGATTGACTTCATCATACCGCTGATAAAGTCTGCGGTAGCCGTCTTGCCGTCCTTGTTTGAACCGCCGTCCCAGACAGTAACCTTATCAATCTTGATATTCTTGATAGCTTCAACCTGGATGCGCATAAGCTCTTCCATGTTGTTTGCGAGGATAAGTCTGATAGCGCTGTCTGCGTCGCCGCCTGCGGCTGTAACCAGCTCTCTCATACCGTTTGCCTGCTTCATTAAGATTTCCTGAGCACCGAGCGCCTGAGCTTCCATCTTTGCGTATAAAGCGTCAGCTTCACCCTTTGCGGTACGACGTGCAACTTCTGCCTGAGCTTCCGCTTCGATGACTGCCTGTTCCTTGGCGATGTTAGCCTTAACGATAACGTCTGCCTGCTGGGTTGCAGTTTCGAGCTGTGCACGGGTTTCTTCTGCCATTTTCTGAGCTATGTAAGCTTCTTCCTTAGCCTTAGCAGCCTGAACAGCTTCTGCGGCTGTAGCGATACGCATAGCCTCCGCTTCCTTTTCTCTTCTTAAAGCTTCGGACTGTGCAACTTCGATCTTGGATTCGTTTTCACCACGGATAGCAAGAGCGTTAGCGGCAGCAACCTGGATACGCTGGTCACGCTGTGCGTTAGCCTGACCGATTTCACCGTCTCTATCCTGTTCAGCAACGGATTTCTTCGCATCGTTGATAGCCTTTGCAGCGGCTTCCTTACCAAGAGCCTCGATATATCCGGACTCGTCGTTGATGTCGGTTACGTTTACGTTGATAAGTCTTAAACCAATCTTCTTAAGCTCGATTTCTACGTTGTTTGATACAGCGAGAAGGAACTTGTCACGGTCGTTGTTGATTTCTTCAATTTCCATTGTAGCAACTACGAGACGGAGCTGACCGAATACGATATCCTTTGCAAGCTCCTGGATCTCATTCATACGAAGACCTAAAAGTCTTTCTGCGGCATTCTGCATAACACCGGGTTCTGTAGAGATACCTACTGTAAATCTTGAAGGTACGTCGATACGGATGTTCTGCTTGGAAAGTGCATTCTTAAGGTCAACGTTGATTGACATAGGTGTAAGGTCCATAAACTGATAGGACTGGATGATAGGCATGATGAATGCCGCACCACCGTGGATACACTTAGCACTTCTAGCCTGACCGCTGGCGTCACTACCAACCTTACCGTAGATAACGAGTATCTTGTCGGAAGGACACTTGCGGTAGCGGGAAAGAATTCCCATGAATAATGCGAAGAGTATGATTACACCTACGCATATAGCGGCTAAAATTTCAACTGGCATTGTTATTTCCTCCTGAATTAAAAAGTTTAATCATCTATTTCAACCACCACAACATCGCCTCTTACGTCAATAATGCGTACAGAGGTATTTGTGGGGATTGATTCGTCTTCATCCGTTATCGCAGAGAACTCGCTGAAGATTTCTCCTACGGCAACGTTTACCTTACCCTGTCCCTTGCCCTTTGCAGGAACGGGTACGTATACTGTGGCTTTTGCGCCAAGCAGGTTCTTTACGTTAACCGTGCCATTCTGTGCAAGCTTTCCTGTAAGCTGAATGAGCTTTGCTACACCGACCATTGCGCCAAAGCCGAGTACAAGAGATATAAGTATTGTGATTGCGATATGTAATCCGACTGAGGTAAAGATGATACCGCTCCAGCCGAATACACAAAGGAAGGTCATAATTCCCTGTAACGTGAATATCTGCATTGCACCTACGTCGTGAGCACAGCTACCGTCCATAACTTCGCCGTGTCCTGCCGCGTCGGGAAGGTCGGTTATATCACCGTCCACACCTGAAAGTCCGCTGGTGTCGCTGGGGTTCATATCAGCTCCACCGCTACAATCATCACCCATACCGAGCATAATGAGTATAGTCTGTATAATTATAACTAAAGTTGCAGGTATTGCTATACAGTAAAATACCTGTAGTACGATTCCTAATGAATTCCACCATTCAAACATAGTAAATTCCCCTTTCGTAGATATGCTTTATCTTGCATAGTAGCCGAGTGTGAGCAGTATCAGGAAGTTTTCATCGTCAAATCTCCACTGCTTATTGGTATATCTGAACTTTATCTCAAATCTGAAGGGTACCGACTTCAGGTCGTCGTTTCCGATAACCGACTCTATATAATCCATCTGCTTGTCAAAGTCATCCTTCAGCTCGCTGTTTACCTTATACTCTATAGTCTTGTTGAGCTTTTCGAGATTTACCGAGGTGAATATTCCGGATACGGTTGCTACTCTGTTCTCTTCGTCCATTACCTCTTCGATTCTGTCAAAGGTTACGTATTCCTTGAACAGCTTTAAGAGTATCCGGGAGTATCTTGCCGTCCATTCCATCTGAAACTCGGTATCGGTCTCAGAGAAGTATCTCTCAACGCTATAGGCTGAAAAGGTTCTGCAGTAGTTTGCCGCCTCGGTATATTCTTCATCCTCTATAAGATCCATAACCTTATAGAAAATATCCTTGGGGCCCAGCTTTTCTTCCTTTTCTTCTTCCTCGTTACAGCCCGCCATCATCATTATTGATAAAGTGAGCGATATAACAAGCAGAAGACTGCTTATTTTCTTTATAATAGTCAAACTGACATCCTCTCGTTTTACGATTGTAAATTTAATTTACCTTAATTATACCACTTTTGAACAAAAAGTCAATAGGTTACGACCTAAAAATATATTTTCGTCACAATGTACAAAATCAGCGGAATAAATTGTGCAAAAGGTAGAAAACCATAGGATTTTCAGCTTTTTAAGGCATTTTTTTAAAAAACGTCTTGATTTTTTATTTAGTTTCTGTTACACTTAAAGCAACAAAAAGTAACTCTCGTTTACCGATATGTAATTTAATTTAACGGAAATTTAATTTACTCTATCAGATGCAAATATAAAGGAAAGGAAGAGGTCAATGAATTCACAAGAGCTTGGTAAAAGAATAAAAGAAGCAAGAATAGCCCGCAAGATGACTCAGTCAGAGCTTGTAGGCGATTTCATCACAAGAAATATGCTCAGCCGTATCGAAAGCGGTAACGCCTGCCCCTCGGTAAAGACTCTTGAATATCTCGCCAATCGTCTTGAGCTTCCACCGGGAAGCCTTATGGATAACATAGGCGATGAGACGGTAGTTGCTGACAGCAAGGATTCAGAGCTTTTATTGATATGTAAAAAGCAGTTCAGGGAAAAGTCCTACAGCGACGCCGCAGAAACCGCCAAAAAGCTCATCGACAGCGATTTTTCCGACGAGGGTGCGGCAATTCTCGCAAAATGCTTTATGAGTATGGCTAAAAAATCCGCAGATTCTGAAAACTACACTCAGGCGGCAAAGTATGCAAAATCCGCAATGGAGTTTTCCGACGACGGAATTTACAAATCAAGAGAAATAAGCATGGAGGCTATGCTCTTATTGAAAGAGATAGCCGACAAGAGCTGACGAACAAGGGGAAATATATATGTCAAAATCTACAAAGCTTATAACAAACGTGACGATAGTGGGCGTTGTATCCATATTCAGCGTTGCACTTACCCTGCTCTGGCAAAGGCAGGATATTCTCTGTCAGATAGCGATGGGCATTCTTCTGGCAATAACTATTTTTATTCTTGCGCTGTCGCTGACAAAGGACAGCTCCCTACCGACTCTCCTCAGTCGTGATGGCAGAAAGGGAGAAGGAATCTTAAAGGGAATCCCCTTTATAAGATTCTTTATTGCAATTATTGTTTACGTACTGTTCGACGTATGTGCATTCTTCTTACCACAAGTAGCAACCCTTGCGATAGAAGGTGGCGATATCACGTTCCCTATGCTTTTATCTGCCGCATACGAAGCTATGAAATGGTACTCAGTATTTCTGATTCTCTCCATAAAAGCGGAAAAGCCTGTGAACGCTTCAGGCATGGTAATCGCCTTTGTTCTTCCCTTTTTAATCATTCTTGCAAAGAATGCCCTTCAGCTACATAACTTCCATATAATCGTAAACAGCGGTGGTGGACTGATTACCACCATGAACAGATTTATATTCAACAAATTTTCGCAGAACAGCATTGTTTCGATGATCCTGCAATTCTGTTTTACCGCCGTTATTCCGATCATATACGTGATTATCGGTCATCTTATGAGAAAAAAGGCAAGTAAAAAGAGCTGAAAGGAGAATTGCTATGACGCCCGAAAAGCTTATCGAAATTGCTAAGAACGCTATGACAAGAGCATATGCGCCCTACTCGGGATATAAGGTGGGAGCGGCGCTTTTATGCGCTGACGGAACGGTATTTTCAGGCTGTAATATAGAAAACGGCGCCTTCAGTCCAAGTATTTGTGCGGAGCGTACAGCCTTTGCAAAGGCTGTTTCGGAGGGCTACCGTGATTTTACCGCCATTGCGGTATGCGGCGGCAAGGATGGAATTATTTCGGGCGTATTCCCGCCCTGCGGAGTTTGTCGTCAGGTGATGAGAGAATTCTGCAAGGATGATTTCATGATATATATGATTGACGTCGGGGAAGGTTACGAAACCCGCACCCTTAAGGAGCTTCTGCCTGATAGCTTCAGTCTTTGAATCTGATATAATAAAATGGTATGTAAATCAAGACTTACATACCATTTATTTTTTATTTCAGAAGAATATCGGTTACAAGCTGTGCATACTGTGTGCCGAGCGGTAGCTCAAAATCCACCTTCAGATCTCTTCGCACAGCGGTCTCTTCCGTCTTTGTCACGGGATTGTAGCCTGCCTTTTCTACCTCCGTCCAGTAGATGCCGAAGCCTCTTTTCTGCCACGAGGGAAGCTTGTCGAAGTTTATACCACGGGAGAACAGAAGCTCGTTTTTAAAGGATATGCTTTTGCCGTTAAGCATATCGGTCGCTTCATTAGCATTCATACCCTCTTTTCTCAGCAGCCAGTAGCAATGCGAATTAAGAGCGTTACGGTGTGCATCCTCCTGACGCCACAGAAAATAATCCTTCACCCTTTCTATATTCGGAAGCGGTACCATACGGCAATCAAAGGCTGTTACCATACCAAGCTGAAGAGAAAACGCCGAGCTTGCAACACCTGCAAGGATAGAATTGTACTTTCTTACCTTTCTTGAAAAGGTATCCTCATCTCTGTGAAAAAGCAGGGAGATCTCATCGCTTTCGCTGAAGCCGTACACTATACGGAATCCGCAGTCCATAAGCTGTTTTACGGTATTCACCATCATATCTCTGAAACGCAGATCAAAGGGAGCTTCAAAGTCGCATATCTCCTTTGTAAGCCTTGAAAAGCTTCTTCCGTCAATTCTTGCCACCATATACATATCCGATAATATCGACTGATCTATCGACTCTTCATAGACACGCATCGTTTTATCCAGCTCGTCAAAATTCATTTTTCCCACCTCCACTCCGATATGGTCATTGTCTCACCGTCATTTGCGACAAAGTAAAGCTCGTCAAAGCCCTCGTCGTAAGACGGCATTTCAAGCTTATTTGAGGTGCTGACTATAGCACCCTCGGGAACCTTTTCCTTCCCCTGTCTTTTGTTATTACGCTTTATACATTCTCTGATTTTCGACTGCATAAAATATCCCACGATTCTGTAGCCTGCCGCTTTTGCAAGAGGAATATACCGCTCTCTGTCAAGTCTTGTGGGATTTGTGTTATCAACGGCAAAGCTTTTTTTGTTTTCTACACATTCTTCTATAAGGAGCTTTTCACGATGTCGGGTTTTTAACGTATCAAGATTCACTCTCACAAAATCATCCTTCAGAAATTTATGGTAGAAGGTACTTTTGCCGCTGCCCTGAATGCCAATCATTATCACAAGAGTTTTCTCCATCTGAAACGCTCCTTTCTTTATTTACTGTATCTGCACTATTATTCCGTTCTCGTAAAGCTCGGCGTCAAGGCATATTGCTATGGTTTTTCCGCTGGCGGTCTCAAGGTAGATTTCGTTGTACTGTCCTTCCTTCATCTCCTTTGAAATAACCAGATTTACCGATATATCCTCTATTGTGCCGAAGCTGTCATCCGCCTGCCTGCCGATTTCATCCTCAAGCACCAGACATAGCCCGTCGTCAATCTCCGTTGCGGGTTTCACCTCTCCTGACAACACACCGGGAATCCAGCATTTCAGCACTATGCAGGTATTGTTTTCAAACAGAATAAAAATACGGTCAAAGGTAATCAGGTTTTTCTCACTACACAGGCGTTCTGAAATGGAAAATACCGATTTTATCATAACGTCTGTATTATTCTTTATGACCTCCTCGAAAAATCCGAGAACGTCGTCTGCTGTTTTTAAAGTCTCCATTTTATCACCTCGGGTATATGATACCATTATCAAAGTACAAAAATAAGGACTTTATTATTTAAGACGTTTCATTCTTCATATTCTTTATAAAAGCTGTTTACAAGGCTTTTATATCCTAATTTTTTCATATCCTCGTATCTGAAGTTATATCGGGATTTTGAATAATTTCCCTTTGCTATATAGCGGATACAGTCCTGCATATAGCTGTCAAGAATTTTTAAGCTCTTATCGGTATTGATTACGGGGAAATACCACCTCGACCAGGTTATGCCGTTGTCGTCGGCGTTGCTGTACAGCTTCATATTGAATTTCTTTATAAATGCCTTTACCGCTTTGTATGGCTCTAAATTCTTCTTTTCACGCCAGCGGACTAATGCCCTTGCCTTGCGCTTCATCTTGCTTTTAAGCTTGGACAGAGCAATTTCTGATATATCTACAACACCCTTATGATAGGAGAAGCCTAAGAACTCCCACCTGTCCCCTGCCTTTACGTAAAGCTCCTTGGAGGGATTTACGGTAAGTCTGTACTGCGATAATAGTTGCTTTATCCTTTCGGAATAAGAAGTGACTTCTTCCTCGCTTCTGCCGAAAATGATTATATCATCAGAATATCTTATATAGGTGATTTCTCTGTCACAAAACCACTTATCAAGCTCGCAAAGATAGAGATTTGCAAGAAAGGAGGAAACGGGTACGCCTGCCATTATTCCCTTTTTCATAGCTACCTTTTCTTCTCCCTTTATCGCATAGGGGTTGCAAAGAAGCTTTTTTAAAAACTCGAAAAGAATTCTGTCATCCGATAAGGTCTTTTCTAAAATCGGCAGAAGAATATCAATGTCCACCGAATTGAAATAATCACTTATATCCACCTTATAGGAATACATATCCCCTATTCCCCTTGTTCTCGTAAGACTGCGGATTGCCGTCTTTACAGTAATCCCCTTTCTGAAGGAGCAAAGGTTGTTACAGAAGATACTGTCATATCTGCTTAAAGCATAGGCTATAAATTTAAGAAAATAATTTTCCTCTCTGGGATAGATAAAAACAGTACGCTTTTTATTTGAATACTGCTTATTAAGAACAACCGCACGGGGTACGGAAAGCTCACCGCCATCAAGATAAAGCTTTAAAAAGGGCAGATATTCTTTATTTTCCACGTATGCGGTAATATCCTCCGCCTCGCTTTTTCTTAAATGGCCGCCCTCCAGCTTGTAGGTCAAAAACCTCTGCCACTCGCTATGATCTGTAATAATTTCAGATATTATCTTCATTCCGGCAACCTCTGAAGCTTACTTTCTGAAAGTGCGACAAGGTCGGATTTCTCATAGCGGTTATGCCCTTTAAGGCTCTTTTTATATTTCCAGCAGATGATAGCCTCTTCAAGAGTTCTTCCCTTATTGTCGCTGAAAAAATCACGGACGTAGGTATTATATTCAAACTGCTTATCTATTGTGGTTTTGCTGTTTTTCTTCTCTTCGATAATTTTATAATAGGCGTTTACAGCGTCACCATAGGTTTTACCCGCATTCGTCTTCAGCCATTTCTGAAAGGAGACGTTAAAGGAAAAGCTTTTTCCTATCCTTTCTTTAAAGAAGGCTCTGTGCTTTTCGGAGCAGACTATATTTTCTTCTATTACCGTTGCTTCTGTAATAGTACCGATATCGGATTTTACTCTTTTCCTTTGAACCGAAGCAGATATTGTACCCGTATCAAGAAAGAGAGCTATTCTTTCGGTAAGCTCTGTCTTACCGCCCGAAGTCGGAAGGCTATTTTCCCTGCAGAAGCTAAGAAGCTCTTCTTTAAGATAATAATAGCTTTTAAAGGTTTTTGAATCAAGCTCCTTGCAGAGCCTTGGTCTGTCGCTCATTATATTCACCCCGAAATAAAAAAATAAAGCAAGGGAAAAGGATTTAAATTATCCCTTGGGATAATGTACATGACTCTACACGGACCGGCTGTCTGCAAAGCCTTTTTACAGTCCGTGCTTCGCCCCCGGCAGACGCTAAGCGTTTCCCTTGCTTATTTTACAAAATTTGTTACAAATATATTTTATCACAACCTGGTTTAGTTGTCAATGTACTACTCTCATTCCCGGCGGAATGGTGAGACGCCCTCTTTCCTCCTGGATGATTAAGCCCGCCTGCTTTAAAGCAGGGGATGAATCAAGAGAAGAAAGAGCGGACTCTAAAGTACCTTCTATTATCATAAAGTTTCTTCTTCCTGCTTCTGATAAGGATTTCCGGCAGAAATCAGCCGACAGAAAGGCAGGGTAAAAATTCATATTCAGCTTCGGAATATTAACCAGCCACAAAACCATTTTTCCGTCTTTATTTTCGCCTGCAGGCGTAGAATAGAAAAGCGGATGATCTGCATTGATATTGATGAATTCCTGTAAAGTGATTCTGTCTTCGTTCAGCGCCTGTATTGACTCCTCCCAGGATAATTTGTTTTCTTCCTGCTTTGCTGACGCTTGCTTCTTGAATTTATCTAAAAATCCCATTTTGATACCTCTTTTCGTTGTTGTTGATACTAACTAAATGGTATCATAGATATACGAATTTGTCAAGCAAATCAAAGCCGCTCTCATCTGCGGGATAAGAACGGCTTTTTACGTATGATATACTTAGGGTAAAATAATCAGATAATCTCAATCTTACCTATAATATGACGGTTAAACTCTTCCAAGGCTTCTGCGGGAATCCAGAATTCCTGATGATAGCCTGCACCTACTGTCTGAATATCAAACTGAGAAATATACGCATCGTCAATTTCAAAAGTTGTAACGTATCCCGTATAACCTGACTCGGCAGATTTCTTGTTCCAGTTTTCCGTAATTTCACGGGCATATTTTTCATTAAGAACAGGATAGAAGATAGGCTGTTCGGGAAGTCTTGGCGGAAATTCCCTATAATCGGTATTTGCAATCAAATCAAGCTCCGCCTGTCCGACTGGTCTGTATAGTCTCATACGGATACCTCCTTTTTTATAATTATGATGTAGATAGTGAAATATTGCTACGCAATATGAAATAATCCTTCGGATTATGAAATATTTTGCCTTGACGGCAAAATGTGAAATAAAATTTGCCCATATTCGCTTTAGCGAATATTTCACATTTGCGAAGCAAATATTTCATAGCGAAGCTATTTCACTTGCCCGCAAGGGCAAATTTCATTGAAAAAAGCCTAATTTGTCATAATCGCCTCCTTTAAAGACATTATATCATAAAATCCAGAATATTTCGATGATGCATCGCCTACGGCGATATGATGCATTTGCTTCGCAAATATGATGTTGCTCCCGTTGGTCGCAATGATGCGATGTTTGCCACAAAACATTAGGCGAAGCCGACATCATTAGTGAAACGGCATCATTAGTGAAACGACATCATTTGCCGAAGGCAAACATCATTCAAAAAAGCCTAATTTGTCATATAGACAAATTAGGCTTTTTTGTTGGTGCGGGGGAAGGGACTTGAACCCTCACGCCAATACTGACACAAGCACCTCAAGCTTGCCTGTCTGCCGATTCCAGCACCCCCGCAAATCAGCATAATCTATTATATCAGATTTAAATTGATTTGTCAATAGTATTTTTGAACTTTTTTATATTATTTATAAAAAGGCACGTCTTTACTATTTACAAAAACGTGCCTATTGCTTATTTCTTTTCTCTTAAATCGTAGTTTTTATCTTCATCGATAATATTCAGCATTATACCGGCGAAAACGGGATCGAACTGAGTGCCCTTGCCCTTGATTATCTCGTTTCTTACCACCTGCTGTGGAAGTACTTCACGATAGCTACGGTTTGAAGTCATAGCGTCGTAGGCGTCAGCAACGCCGATGATTCTTGCCACAAGAGGAATATTCTCCCCTGAAAGCCCCTCGGGATAACCCATACCGTCATAGCGCTCGTGGTGATACTTTGCGCCTATTACAATATCGGGAAGCTCTGACATATTACCGAGTATTTCCGCACCGATAATAGGGTGAGTCTTTATTACGGCATATTCATCGTCGGTAAGGCGTGTGGTTTTATTTATAATATCATCGGGTACGCCTATCTTTCCTATATCGTGGAGAAGACCGATACGGTAGATGTGATTCTGCTCCTGCTCGGACATATTGAGCTTTCTGGCGATAAGTCTTGAATACTCGGCTACTCTTACAGAATGGCCGTTTGTATATTTATCCTTGGCGTCTATGGTGCTTGCAAGGGCGAACATCACTTCGTCGGTCATTCTTTCAAGCTTGAGGCTGTAATTATTAAGCTTTTTTGTCTTTTTTTCAACCTCTGCCTGAAGGTTTTTCTGAAGCTTGCTGAGTTCGAGGATGCAGGCTACTCTTCTTCTCATAATCTCTGCCATAAAGGGCTTTGTTATAAAGTCGAGTGCACCCAGCTCGAAGCATCTTATTTCCGAATCGTGATCGTCATCCGCCGTAAGACAGATTACGGGGATATCCTTATATCTTATGTCCGCCTTCACGATTTCGAGGAACTGAAAGCCGTCCATCTCAGGCATATGAAGATCGAGCAGTATCATATCAGGGATCGTCTCTTCTAAAAATACGAGAGCCGCCTTTGCAGAAGAGAGAACACTTACGTTATAGATCTCCGAGAGTATCTTTCTTGCAAGCAGAAGGTTCATCTGATTATCATCTATAATAAGAATAGTGCTTTTCTCTTCGTCTATGCGGTCATTCTCTGTTCTTCCGAGGCAGTACTGCATTGTATCGATAAGCTCATTTTTATTGATAGGCTTTGAAACGTAGCCTGAAAAACCTGCCTCAAGATAATTCGTTTTTGCAACGGAAAGATTATTTCCCGTTACTGCAATTGCAGGAGTATTGTCGCACAGATGACGTTCTCTTATAGTTCTGAGCATTGTGATGCCGTCTGTTCCGGGCATCATATGATCTATAAAGAGAAAATCGTAGGAATTATCCTCTATAAGCTTATAAGCCGCCTCTACCGAGGAGGTGCTTTCGATAATAACTCCCGTGTCCGACAGGAGCTTTGTCAGTACCTCGCTGTCAAATGCATTATCTTCAAGATAGAGAATCCTCTTTCCTTCCAGGCTGATTTTTTTACTTTCCACTTACTGCCCCTCCTTAGTCTTCAGATATTCCAATGCCACGTTCACAGTGTCAAGAAGCAGTCTTTCCGCTTCGCTGTGATTTTCTCTGATATAACGTATATTTTCTTCCGTATTGTTTCCTGCCTTTATCGCCTTACCTGCCGTTTCAAGAGCAAGACAGCACTTTGACAATCTCTGACCGCCGATATTGAGCGAATTGGATTTAAGCCCGTGGATACTGATTGTATAGTTGTTCCAGTCCTCATTTTCAATAAAGTCCTTCAGCTGTTTTTGCTTTTCGTCCTTCATTGCGCAGAACATCTTCAGTATCTCGATATACATCTCTTCGCTGTCGGCACAATATTTGATACCAAGCTTTATATCAAACAGCGGAAGCTCCGGTTTTGCTTCTTCCGTTTGTCCGATATCAGATTCTTCCTGAACACGTGCCGTCACTTTTTCTGCTTCTGTATAGATCACCTTTTCAGAGGGTATGTATTTTGCCAGCATTTCTTCAAGCTGGCGGCTGTCTATAGGCTTGCTCATATAATCGTCAAAGCCTTCTGACAGATACATCTCACGCACGCCTGAAACGGCATTGGCGGTAAGCGCTATTATAGTCGCCTCCCTGCTCATATTAGCCATCATGGTTTTCATACGTTTAAGGGTTTCTATACCATCCATATGAGGCATCATATGGTCAAGCAGGATAATATCATATCTGTTATTTTCGACAAGCTCCAGCGCTTCTTCACCGCTCATACAGGTAGTAAGCTTTACCTTTGTCGGTTTAAGCAGGTTTTCAACCACCATAAGGTTCATTTTATTGTCATCGACTGCAAGTATTTTTGCATCGGGTGCGGTAAATACACTCACGTATCCCGGTAACTTGCCATCGTGGTCACGCCACACGATACTGCCGATTCTTTCGGTATCCAGCACCTTCTGTGAAATGCTTACCTTAAATACCGAGCCTTTGCCGTATTCACTCTCAACCTCGATATTTCCGCCCATAAGGGTTACGAGGCGGTGAGTAATGGCAAGACCTAATCCGGTACCCTCTATATTGCGGTTTGCTGAAAGATCGAAACGGCTGAAATTATCAAAAAGTCTGGACATATCCTCCTTATTGATACCAATACCCGTATCCGTTACCGATATTTCAAGATTAAGTCTGTCATCGGTTATTCCGGTTCTGCCGCCTATCTCAAGCTTTACGCTACCCTCACGGGTATATTTTACCGCATTGGTAAGAAGATTTATTACAATCTGTCTTATTCTCACGTCATCGCCGTAAAGCTTGTTGGGAAGATTCTCATCGACCGTGACAACAAGATCAAGCTTCTTCTCTTCCGCTTTGATACTTATCATATTGCGGACATCGTGAACAAGCTCGTCAAGTCTGTATTCGTGTTCGTCGATTTCCATTTTTCCTGATTCTATTTTCGAAAAATCAAGTATATCGTTGATGATTGAAAGCAGGTTATGGCTGGCGCTGTCTATATTATCCGCATATTCGAGTATCTGTTTGTCCTTGCTTTCACGCAGGATCATTTCATTCATACCGATAACGGCGTTGATAGGAGTTCTGATTTCGTGGGACATATTGGCAAGGAAGTCGCTCTTTGCTCTGTTTGCCTTTTCCGCCATTATTTTTTCCTGACGGAGCTTATCGCTCTGCTGTGCCTTGTACTCTGCGCCCATAAGATAGATAGTGACAATTACGAGCAGTAACCACAGAAGTCCGAAGGACCAGAGGATAAGCGGAGTTATAAGAGAAATATCACCTGCGGGTGCCATAGAAGGCACAAAGCCGAGTACGTAAAGTCCTGTGTAGCTTGTTTCCGATGCAAAAACCACCACGTCACCGCTATCGTTATAAGCGGCGGCGGCAGGTCGTAAAGTCATATCCTCCCTGATGCGCTGAACGGCATTCAGATTATCCTGCGTATTGAAATATCCGATATTTGCCTGACTGTCCTTTGAACGGATGATAATACCGCCCTCGCCGTCAACCAGCATACATTCGCCCAGTCCCCCGTAGCAGGTGAGATTCAGCTTTTCGCTGAGTACCTTGCCGTCATAGAGCTTATAAAGAACGAATTTTACATTATTGCCGCTGTATACCGGCACGGAGAAAAGTACCCTATCGCCGCTTACGCTGACAGCCGGATTGCCGTGTAACGACTGGAAAACACCGTCATACTGAGAAAAATCGAGAGCTTCTCCGTAGACTGCTTCGCCGTTTATACGGACGATACCGTAGGAGATGCCTTCCTTATCGTCAAACATACTACTGAAGCTACCGGTTTCTACGTCTATAAAATCGGTAACGTCGGATAATATTGAAAGCTCCTCTCTGAAATTTGCATCTATAGCCTTGGACATCATCTGGCTGTATCCCGAAACGTGACTTTCTACCTGACCACGTGTTATCTCACTTAGTCTGAACCACATTATCATACATACGATACCAAGCACGCCAAAACCGATAAGTATCATCAGTACCGAGCTTCTGAATCTTTTGGATTTCAGCAATCTATTAAGCTTCATATATAATCACCCCGTCTACGTACCAGTCCATTGCGGTAAGTAAGGTTTCGTCGCTTATTTTTTCGCCGTCGCCACAGCGCTTTTCACCGTTATTATCGTATATCTCGCCTGCGAATATATTATCACCTGAAAGCACTTCGTTTCTTGCGCTTTCGTATGCCTTTACGGTCTCCTCGTCAACCGACGGAGAAAATGGCGCAAGCTCTACAGCTGAGCTGTCAAGTCCGAACCATCTGTGCTTTACGGTATTGGGTTTGCCCTGCACGTACTCTCTTATTATCTGATAATAAAGAGATTCCCAGTTCCATACTGCCGCTGTAAGATAATTTTCCGACATTCCTTCTGCAACCTTATTATAGCCTATTGAGTATATTCCCGCCTTATCGGCTGTTGCCGCTACGGCGTGTCTGTTCTGATGATAGGACATAACGTCAACGTTCTTATCCTTTATAAGCTTTTCGGCACAGCTTATTTCAGTCGCCTCGTCATCCCAGGAATTTGTCCAGCTGACGTATACCTTTGCGTCGGGATTCACACTCTTTACACCGAGAGTAAAGGCGTTTATACCTCTGTTCACCTCGTTATTAGGCATTGCCGCTACGTAACCAATCGAGTCTGTCTTTGTCTTCATGCCTGCAATTACACCTGCAAGATAGCGTGCCTGATACATTCTGCCGAAATAGGAGGTCATATTTTCACTGCTATAATAGGAGCTTATGCCGTAAAAGGCTATATTGGGGTAGCTTTCTATAACGTCCTTTACTTCATCGGGGTAGCTGTAGCTTGAAAGGATTATCATATGTACGCCTTCTTTTGCAAGATCGTGTATAGCCTTTTCGCAGTCGCCCGTACCCTCCGCTATATTCTCCTTTACGATAAGCTTTGTGTCAAGCTTTTCGCAGGCTGAAACCACACCATTATAATGGGTTTCGTTCCAGCCGCTGTCAGTTGTCGTTCCGGTAAGCACCAGTCCTACTCTGAAGGTTGTCTTTGTATCCAGTCCGACAAATGCAAGTACGCCTACTATAGCTAAGACAACTACCGCCGCCGCTATAATCAGCGCACGTTGTAATATCTGACTATTATTCATCTATAACTACTCCTTCTACATACCAGTCAAATTCATTAAGCATAGCGTTATCTGTCATACTCTCACCTTCTGCAATGCGAAGCTTTCCCGTATTGTCGTAAACCGGGCCATAGAATACGTCGAAGGTATCGCTTTTCAGCTTCTGCATTTCCGTTTCTATCTTTTCGGATATTCTGCTGTCCGCCTTTGTGGATAAGGGTGATATGTTCATAATACCCGTATCGGAGCTTTCCCAGAAATTAACGCCCTCGAATTTTCCCTGCAGGCACTTACGGATATGGGGAGTATAGAATTTTTCCCAGTCCCATACAGCCGCAGTAAGATAAGTTTCGGGATAAAGGTTGCTGTTATCTATATTATAGCCTATTGACATTACTCCATGCTCGTCTGCCACTCTGAGCGGTTCTACCGAGTCAGTATGCATAGCAAGTACGTCTATATTATGTTCTGAAATGAGCTTTTCAGTAGTATCTGCCGTAATCTCGTCCGCATTCCAGGAATTAATCCATCTTACGTAAACGGTGGCGTCGGGGTTGACGCTTTTCACACCGAGAGTAAAGGCGTTGAGCCCTCTGTTTACCTCCGATATAGGGAATGCCGCCACGTAGCCTATCTCGTTTGTCTTTGTCTGAAGTCCTGCGGCTATACCCGTAAGATAGCGCATCTGATACATTCTGCCGAAATAGGAGGCAAGATTCTTTCCCTCGCCTACGCCCGTAGCGTGATAGAAATAAATACCCGGATACTGCTTTGACGCCTGCTCTATCTGTTCGGCGTATATAGCGGAGTTTGCCACAATTATTTTACAGCCGTCCTTTGCGAACTGATCGATTTCCCAGGCAATATTGTCGGTGGTAACAAACTCCTTGTAGGTAATCTCAAGTCCTAACTGCCCGGCAGTCTTTTCGAGTCCTTCGTAATGGGACTGACTCCAGCTTTTATCGTCCTTGTAGCCGTTGAGCACAACGCCGACCTTTACCGTTTCTTCTTTTTTCTCGGGCTTTACTGTTATTATAATGATACCTGCTACCATAGCTAAAAGTATAACTACAAATATTATAATTATCTTTTTCATACTTTTCACCGCCCTTCCTCGGTTCATAATCGGTATAATTATACCACTTTTCCCACAAAAAAACAACCTAAAGAAAGAAAATTCCTGAAAAAAATTAAAAAATCGTTCCGTATTTTCCTACGGAACGATTTATCATTTATGATTATTCAAATACTGTACATATCTTTGAGGTCTCTCTTATACCGTTCTTGCCGTTTATAAGCACCTCGCCCCAATCAGAAGAAAGAGTCTTGCCTTCCCAGTCCTTGGCTATATCAAGGTATTCCACTCCACCGCCGTTGCCCTTCCAGGACCAGCCGAGATAACCCTTGTTCTTTTCAACGCTCATCTCGAGGATTGTAGCCTCGTCAACGTCACCGTCGCTGTGATTGTGACCGAATTCGCCTACAACAAGGCATAAATCAAGAAGGATTGCACCATTTATTGCTCTGCTTATCGTACTTTTATTCTTTCCTGCGGTGCCGTACATATGAATAGAGAACATTGTATTCGCCTGTTCGTCAGCTTCAAATACTTCCTTACCATGCTTTATAACGCTGTTGGAAAGTTGTCCCCAGCCTGCGCAGTCAACCATAATAGTGTTCTTTATTCCTGCGTCACGGAGCTTCGGTATAGCCTGCTTGTAGCCCTCTGCCCATTTCTCAAGGTTGTTCCAGGAGCCGTACCATTCGTTGGCAATATTGAGGATTACGTAAGCTTCGTTACCGATAAGGGCATCCTTTACCTCTATCCAGTAATCTACGGCGTTGTTGAGGTATGAAACCTCATCCTTACCAGTAGCGTCGTGAACCTCTACGACTGCTATCATTTTAAGGGATTTGCACTTTTCTATAACCTTCTTTACTTCGTCAACGGGTATTCTGTCCCACTGATCGCCATCGGATAAAACTATACGTACCGTGTTTGCGCCTGTTGCCGCAATTGCCTCAAGAGCTGTATCCATATGCTGTCTGAACCAGGTATGAGCGTGATTTACACCTCTCATAACGAATTCGTTGCCGTTTGCGTCATAGAGCTTGTCACCGACTACCTTAAAACCACCCGTAGCTTCTGCGGGATCGTCATTTTCCTGCTTTTGTGTTGTAGTTGTCTCAGGAGCTGAGGTTTCAGGCTCTGACGTGGACGTTTCAGGCGCTGAGGTCTCAGGCTCTGACGTGGACGTTTCAGGTGCTGAAGTCTCAGGCTCTGACGTGGACGTTTCGGGTGCTGAGGTCTCAGGCTCTGACGTGGTTGTCTCAGGTGCTGAAGTCTCAGACTCGGAGGCTGACGTTTCAGAGGATGAGGTCTCGTCCTTGCCGCTTTCTGTCTGAGATACAGAACTGCTGTTTTCGGAGGATACGTCACTGCTTGTTGTATTGCCGTTACATGCAGTTACTGAAAGTGCCATAACGGCACTTAATAAAAGGGCTATGATTCTTTTTTTCATTTGCATTACTTCCTTTACAATTTTAGTTAAATTTAACTAAACGATTTACTTCTTAACCTAATTATAAAGTAAGTAACATAGTTTGTCAACAAGATTTTATTGACATCTTTTATTTTTCATCAGACTTTCACAATCACTCGGAAAGCTCAAGCAGAGACAGGGCTATTTCCTCACCTATAAGCTCTGCTGTATATTTTGCCTGCTCCGCCGTATTTCCGTTGGTGCCTATTTCTATAAGTAAAGAGCCGGTGGTAAGATCCTGATTATAGTAGCGGTAATCAAAAAGCATAGGTCTTGTGAGGGTGGGATATTTCTCCTCGATACTGCTCTGAAGGTATGCGGCAAGCTTCAGATTTTCTTCGTAACGGGGAAGTATACCCGTTCCGTCATCACAGCCGCAGATTATCATCATCTGTGCCGCCTCTTTACCTTTTATTTTCGTTACCGGTGCAACTCGTATTCCGTCGTATTCTATCCCATCCCGGTGAATATCAAGCACTACCTTTATAGAAGGATATTCCTCTAAAATCTCCTTCACCCTGTCATGACTTCTTGAGTAGGAATTGCTGTAAATCGGCTCGTCAAAGAACATCCCGTCATGGATTACCGTTATCCCTTTTTCCGCAAGCTCGGAGGCTATAACGGCACCCACTCCCACAACGCTGTTTACGGCGGACAAGGATCTGCCCGTATAGTCTGCATCGTAATAACCGTCACCCGTAGGCTCATAGGCTTCCGTGGTATGGGTATGCATTATAAGTACCTGCGGTTCGTTCAGAGGTGATACCTCCACCTTTATATCAGGCTTATTACTGCACACCGACAGAATCTCACTTTCTGACAGCTCTGTATAATTGTTTATCTGACCGAAACGCAGATTGATCGCTCTGTCCCCTGTTATAGCGGTATAGGTATGATTTGCAATAACTCCGTCCTTGCCGTTATAAACAGCGGTATCATCCTGCTCTCTGCTTATATTATAGGTAATAAGTCTGCTGAAGGAGGGCTGGAAGGTTTCTATATCTACTATACTTTCAGGCTCGGAGATGGGTGGCTGTGTCTGGGGTGTTGTAGTCTGGGTGGCTTCGCTGCTACTTTCCGTGACGGACTGTGTATCGCTGTTTTCCGTCTGCGGTTTTTTATCGGGAATTACGGGCAGTACGGGTAGCACAAGCTCCGCACTGATTCCGCCTATATTTTTTATACCATCCAGCATAGTGGGAAGCAGGTCTGTTGAATTTGTGGCAATGCATTCTGCTACTCCCGTAAGAGTGAAGGAAAATGCGGCAATTATAAGTGATATTACAAGTATTTTTCCGCTTCCTTTATTTTGTCTGTTTCTCATAGCTTAACCTTCCTTTTCTTTTTTACCCGATTTATATGAAATAAACAACAGGAATATTACAGTATTAAAATGGAAAATTCAGCAAAAAAACAAGGTAAAAACGCTGTATTTTGTGAAAAACATAAAAAACAGAGCTGTATATTGAATTTATTTATAAGTTATTTTTTAAAAAATTATAAAAAACCTCTTGCATTTTCTTAAAAAGCGTGGTATAATAGAGCGTACTGTGAAATATAACTATGATTATATGTATAAAAGTTAGTGAGTAAGGAGGTGCCACAAGTGCCTAATATCAAATCAGCAAAGAAAAGAGTATTAGTTAACGCTACAAAGCAGGCTCGCAACAAGTCTACAAAGAGCGCTCTCAAGACAGCTCTCAAGAAGGCAGACGCTGAAACAAATGCAGAAACAGTAAAGGTAGCAGTTAAAGCAGTTGACAAGGCAGCAGCTAAGGGTCTTATCCACAAGAACGCTGCAGCAAGAAAAAAGTCACAGCTTGCTAAGAAGTTAAACGCAGCTTCCTGATTGAAGTATGATTTAACAGTATTCGCCCCGTAACAGGGGCGTTTTCTTTTTTTGGGCGTTTTTTTAGCGTTTATTTTTCATTTTCGATCCGCAGATTATCTGCGGATTTTTTCGTTTTCTTGACATTTTTTACTTTTATGCTAAAATATATCTGTAATACTTTTGTAAACGGAGATAAAAATGGCTAAGATTCTGATAGTTGAAGATGACAATGATATAAATGCACTTGTAAAGGAAACGCTGAATCAGGCAGGACATAACTGCACTCAGGCGTATTCGGGTACGGAAGGGCTTTTATATGCCAAAAGCGAGGAATTTTCTTTAGCACTACTTGACCTTATGCTCCCCGGGATGAGCGGCGAAGAGCTTTTAAAGGAAATAAAGAAAATAAAGGATATACCCGTTATCATTATGTCGGCAAAGGACAGCATTGATACAAAGATAGAGCTTCTGACAACGGGTGCGGAGGACTATATAACAAAGCCCTTTGATATAAAGGAGCTTCAGGCAAGAGTAGCGGTACAGCTGAGAAGATTTTCAGAAGAAGGAAATCAGGCCTCTGAAAGGCTGTCCTTTGAAGAGCTGACTCTTGACACGGCATCTATGACGGTTTTTGTAAAGGATAACGCTTTAGAGCTTACAAAGCACGAATATAAGATAATGGAGCTTTTTATAAAGAATCCGGATAAGGTATTTTCAAAGCAGGCGATATACGATTATGCCTGGGAGGATTATTATATCGGTGAGGACAAGACTATAAACGTACATATAAGCAATATACGAAAGAAGCTGAAGGCTTATTCCGATAGGGAGTATATTGAAACGGTATGGGGTATAGGCTTTAAGCTGAAAAAATAAATCTTTACACTTTCTTAAACTTTTCTTTGCGATTTATTAATTTTTCTGCCGTATAATAAAGACACAACAGAAAAACGAAAGGAAATATCTATGGATTACATTTTATCTACAAATAATCTCACCAAAAGATACGGCAAGCA
>JAFTVY010000009.1 GCA_017465545.1 Ruminiclostridium sp. | reverse complement strand
TTACTGTTATTTATAGCACTTATAAGGGCGCTCACAGAGGAGCTTACGATATCGGTATGAAGTCCTGCTCCCCAGGAATGCTCGGATTTGCTGTCACATATCTCAACGTAGGCTACCGCCTTTGATTTTGAGCCGACTTCAAGGGCGTGCTCGTTATAATTCACGATAGTATAATCAAGACCGAGTCCCTTTCTTATAGCGTCGCTGACAGCGTCAAGACGACCGTTGCCCTTGCCTGTAAGGAGCATTTCTTCATTCTTATAGATAAGAGAAACGTTTGCTATGATAGTACCATCGGACTTTGACTGCATATAATGTGCCTCACAAACACGGAGCTTTGTTTCTACGTTTACAAACCGCTCCATAAATACCGAGTAAACCTCGTCGGGAGACAGCTCCTTGTGTAAATGATCGGATACGGATTTGACTGTATATCCGACCTTTTCTCTGAATTTAGGCGGCAGGTTGACGCCATACTTCTGCTGGAGCAGATAGCCGATTCCGCCCTTTCCGCTCTGACTGTTTATACGGATAACGTCGCTGTCGTATTCCCTGCCGATATCCTTGGGATCGATAGGAAGATAGGGTACTGTCCAATGGGCGGGATTCTGCTCTTCACGCCACTTCATACCCTTTGCAATAGCGTCCTGATGAGAGCCTGAAAATGCCGCAAATACAAGTGCACCGCTGTAGGGCTGACGATCGTAGACGTGCATACAGGTCATTTTTTCATAAACCTCGGTAAGTCTTGGCAGATCCGAAAAATCGAGGCAGGGATCGACGCCGTGAGAATACATATTAAGAGCAAGGGTGATTATATCTACGTTACCTGTTCTTTCGCCGTTGCCGAAAAGAGTACCCTCGATTCTGTCTGCGCCTGCCAAAAGTCCCAGCTCGCTGTCCGCTACGGCACAACCTCTGTCGTTATGAGGATGAAGTGAAATAAGTACGTTTTCTCTGTAGCTTATATTCTTGCAGATATATTCCACCTGACTTGCATATATATGCGGAAGGGACATTTCCACAGTAACGGGAAGGTTTATTATCGCCTTCTTATCAGGAGTGGGCTTCCATATATCCAGCACCGCATTGCAGACTTCAAGTGCAAAGTCAGGCTCGGTACCGGTAAAGCTCTCAGGGGAATATTCAAAGCGGAAATCTCCCTGTTCCTTATCAGCATATTCCTTGAGAAGCTTTGCACCTTCTACGGCGATGCCGATAATCTCTTCCTTGGATTTTCTAAAAACCTGTTCTCTCTGGGCTACGGAGGTAGAATTATACAGATGCACTATAGCGTGCTTTACGCCCTTTAAAGCCTCAAAGGTCTTTTTTATGATATGCTCTCTTGACTGGGTAAGCACCTGTACAGTCACGTCGTCGGGTATCAGGTTTCTTTCGATAAGGGTACGGCAGAATTCGTATTCGGTTTCTGACGCCGCAGGAAAGCCTATCTCAATTTCCTTAAAGCCTATCCGTACAAGCTCCTTGAAAAAGCTGAGCTTTTCTTCAAGACTCATTGGTACGATAAGCGCCTGATTTCCGTCACGAAGGTCAACGCTACACCAGACGGGTGCTTTATCTATATAGTCCTTTTTCATCCAGTCGCTACTGTCTGCAGGTGGTATAAAATACTCCCTGCCGTATTTTGAAACGTCCATTTTCCCCATTTGTATGGTTTCCTTTCAGATTTCTGAAATTATTCTTCAAGCATTGATTTTAAATCTGCTTCGGATATGATATTGACGCCAAGCTCCTGCGCCTTTGTCAGCTTACTGCCCGCTTCTTCTCCTGCAAGCACGTAGCTTGTCTTTTTGGAAACAGAGCCGCTGCACTTACCGCCGTTGGCTTCGATAAGCTTTTTCGCTTCGTCCCTTGTCATAGTAGGAAGCGTACCCGTCAGCACAAAGGTGAGTCCTGCAAACTTGTCCGATTTTTTATCGGATACGTAGATGGTATTTACTCCGTATTCCTTCAGCCTTTCTATAAGGCTTACCACATCGGGATTACGCAGGGCGTTGTATATATTTTCGGCAAGGATATCACCGAAGTTCTCTATTGCCGCTATATCCGGTTTCTCTGCCTGCATCACAGCCTCGATACTGCCGTAATGCTGTAAGAGAAGGGTTGCATTTCTCTGTCCGATACCCTTTATGCCAAGGGCGAATAAAAGTCTGTCGGGAGAGTTGTTTTTTGAGTTTTCTATAGACTTTAAAAGGTTTGCCGCTGACTTTGCACCAAAGCCCGATAACATTGAAAGCTCGTTCATATCAAGGGCGTATAAATCGGCAACCGTGGAGATATATCTTTCTTCGACAAGTTGTTTTACAATAGCCTCGCCCAGTCCGTCAATATTCATTGCGGGGCGGGATGCAAAATGCTCGATATTCTTTAAAAGCTGTGCAGGGCAACCGATATTAAGGCATCTTATAACCGCCTCATCCTTTTCTCTTCCTGCCTTGCCACCGCATACGGGACAGATGAAGGGAATTTTATAAGGCTCGCTGTTTTCAGCGTGGCTTACGGAGGAGATTACTTCAGGGATAATGTCCCCTGCCTTTCTTACCTTTATGATATCGCCTATACGGATATCCTTCATATCGATGAAATCCTGATTGTGCAGTACCGCACGGGATACGGTAGTGCCTGCCAGCCATACCGGTTCAAATACCGCTACAGGAGTAAGAGCGCCCGTTCTGCCTACGTTTATTTCGATATCAAGGAGCTTTGTTTCCTTTTCCTCGGGAGGGTACTTATATGCCACCGCCCACTTGGGTACCTTTGCGGTAGCGCCCATCGTTTCTCTCTGGGCAAAATCATCCACCTTGATAACTGCGCCGTCGATATCGTAGCTGTAGCTTTGTCTGTCAGCACCGATTTCTTCAATGCGCTTTACCGCATCCGCCATATTGTCGAAAACTCTGTAGCCGTCAACTACGTTAAAGCCAAGGGATTTAAGATAATCAAGGCTTTCCTTGTGGGAAGAAAGAGTCTTGCCCTCTATCTGCTGGATATTGAAAATAAAAATATCAAGTCCACGGGATGCTGTGATACGGCTGTCCTTCTGTCTTAAAGAGCCAGCTGCCGCATTTCTCGGATTCTTTGCAGGCTGTTCGTCATTCTTAAGCTGTTCTGTTACAAGCTTTTCAAAGCTCTTTTTGGGCATATATACCTCGCCTCTTACCTCTAAAAAGGGTAAGGGCTCGGAAAGAGTTTTAGGAATGGATTTTATAGTCTTTAAGTTCTTTGTGATGTCCTCACCTATAAAGCCGTCGCCTCTTGTAGAGCCACGGACAAATTCGCCGTTTACGTATTCAAGGGATACGGAAAGACCGTCTATTTTAGGCTCTACGCAATATAAAAAGCCACTTACCGCATTCTTTACACGGTTATCGAATTCGTAAAGCTCTTCTACGGAAAATACGTCCTGAAGGCTTCCCATCTGTACTGTGTGAGTGACCTTTTCAAAGGTATTGAGAGCGTAGCCGCCTACCTTCTGAGTGGGGGATTCTTCTGTAACAAAGGAAGGAAAATCCGCCTCCAGCTTTTTTATACGTCTCATAAGCTCATCGTATTCGCTGTCCTCGACTGTAGGATTATCAAGAACGTAATAATTGAAATTATGTTCTGCTACTATGCGACAGAGCTTTTCATATTCTTCTTTTGCCTTTATCTCGTCCATCTGAATTTTTCCTTTCGGTACGGGTAATTAAGGCACACCTGCACCATAATCGTTTATTTTGTCTATTACGTCGTTGCTTGCCCCTATTACGTGGGTATAGCTTTCGGGGATATCCCCTACTATTATAGTTTCTGCAATAAGAAAATCAGAACTGATACTGGTTTCTACTGTGTAAAACGGAATAAACGCCACCGCATCAACTGTTGTCCGCATGATTATTCTGTGACGTGTCTGATTAATTCCGGCATCGGTAAATTCGCTTATAAAAACCGCACTTGCATACCCCTTAGGTTCTGTTCTGAGACTTACCGAAGGTCCTGCCCCTTGTAGAAACGGAAAGCCTGAAAGAGTACCCAGCGATAGCATAACCGTATCGGTATCGCCCACGGCAAGCCGTTGATTAATGCTTGTCACAAGGTCGGATTTCAGTCTGTTAATAAGCGGAGTATTACTTTTTACGGCACTGACTCTACCATTTTCGGAACAGGTTATTTCCACAAGGTCGGAATATTCTATCTGATTTTCGTCAGTCTGCAGTCCGCTGTTTATGGTTTCTTCTATAAGGTCGGAAACGAGAGCCTTTGCAGTATACCTGCATATTCTTATAATATTCGGTCTTATCAGGGTATAGAGCAGTAACGCAATACCGACAAGTATCAGCGATATGCCCACAAGCCTTTTACCGACGGCTTTTTTCAGTCGTTCTTTTCTGCTGTTATTCTTCATAAAACACCTGCTTTGCTATTTGTAAAGAATATTCAAAGCAGGTGATTTTTATGTTATTTATTCAGCCTTATAGAAAGCGGAGAATGCCTTGTAAGCCATATATACATCGTTCTTTGCTGTAATCTCAAAGGGAGCGTGCATAGAAAGTACGGGTACGCCAACATCGATGGTATCAATATTGAGGTTAGCGATATATGCCGCTACAGTTCCGCCACCACCGAAGTCAACCTTACCAAGCTCGCCAGTCTGCCATACCACCTCATTCTTATCAAGCATAGAATGGATAAAGCCTACGTATTCTGCATTAGCGTCACTTGTGCCGGACTTACCTCTTGCGCCCGTGTACTTTGTTACTACGATACCCTTGTTCATAAATGCGCTGTTCTTTCTCTCGTAGCCTTCGGGGAAGGTGGGATCGAAGCCTGCATTTACATCGGCAGAAAGGCATCTTGAAGCAGTCATTACAGTTCTGCCATCGCTACCGCCGTTTTCTGCAAGATCGTAAAGGAAGAACTTGAGATAAGAGGAGCAAAGACCTGTATTGCCGTCGCTACCCGTTTCCTCCTTGTCGGTAAGAACACATACGGCTGTTCTCTGGGGGATACCCTTCATATCAAGAAGAGCTGTGAAGGCGGTATAGGAGCATACTCTGTCATCCTGACCATAAGCACCTACAAGGCTTCTGTCAAAGCCTACGTCCCTTGCCTTCATAGCGGGTACACATTCAAGCTCTGCGCTTAAAAAGTCCTTTTCTACGATTCCGTACTTTTCAAAAAGTATATTCATAAGATTTAATTTTACTGCATCGGAGGTTTCATCATCCTTGAAGGGACGGGAACCGATGAGGATGTTAAGCTCTTCGCCTGTGATAAGCTTGTTTGCAGGTCTCTTGTACTGCTCTTCTGCAAGGTGGGGTAAAAGGTCTGTTACTACAAAGCAGGGGTCTGCCTCGTCCTCACCGATATTTACTGTGATGACTGTGCCGTCATTCTTGGCAATAACGCCGTGAAGGGATAAGGGGATAGCCGTCCACTGATACTTCTTGATACCGCCGTAGTAATGAGTCTTGAAGTAGCCAAGCTCGTCAGCTTCGTATAAAGGATTCTGCTTTAAATCGATACGGGGGGAATCGATATGTGCGGCGGTGAGATTAACGCCGTTTTCGATACCCTGCTTGCCGATAACTGCAAAGATTACCGCCTTGCCTCTGTTTACTGTGTAAACCTTATCGCCTGCCTTATACTCTGCATTTTTATCAAAGAGCTTAAAGCCTGCCTTTTCAGCCATTTCTACCGCTGTAGCGCAAGCTTCTCTTTCGGTCTTGCCGCTGTCAAGGAACTTTTTGTAGCCCTCGCAGTACTTATCTGCCTTCTTCTGTTCTGCATCGGACATTATGAGAGTGGTATGCTTCTTTGTATAAAAGAGCTTCTCCTTTAATTCCTCTGCCTTTGATTTACCTGTCTTTTTTGTTTCCTTTGCCATTTTGAAAATCGTCCTTTCGTATATTATTGATCGTTAGTATATAATTTGCAGTAGGTTTCATAAGCCTTACTGATTTTATCCACGTAATGTGCCGTGTCGGGATTCGGAATCTTTATAAGCTTTCCGTTTTCCGAATATTCTTCATTTTCAAGCCAGGCGCTTACGCTACCGTTTCCTGCGTGATATGCCGCCGCAATTTCGGTAAGTCCGCCACCGAACTCATCCGACAGATATTTCAGCAGATAACAGCCGTAACGGATATTTTCTTCTGCCTCATACATACTGTCAAAGCTTATTTCAGGGTTATTCTCTTCGTCAAGTCTGTAGCGTATCCACTCGAAGGTTTCGGGCATTATCTGCATAAGTCCCCTTGCACCAAGATAGGATTCTGCTTTTTCATCAAAGCCGCTTTCTGTCTTTATAAAGGCGTAGACAAGATATTCGTCAAGCCCTGCTTCACGGCTGTAGCGACTGACGTACTCGCCGTATTTCAGCGGATGCGGTTCCTTCTGCCATTTGCCTGCACCATAGATAATGCCGAAAACCGCAAGAATGATTATTACCGCTACAATGAATATCGTCAGTATCAGAATACCCGTATTTTTCTTCTTTCTTCTCTTTCTGCTCATATACCTCTTATTATCTGCACAGCTATATTTTCGGAGGCTTTTATAAGCTCCTGCTGTGTGCCGTTATTTTCTATAGCATAAAGGCTTTTCTTTACGTAATAGTCTTTATCGTACTGTGAGGACAGACGGCTCTGCGCCATCTCTCTGGTTATATTATCCCTTGCCATTATGCGCTCTATCGATTTTTCTCTGTCGCATACGACGCTTATAACCTCGTCGCAGATAAAATCTATACCGCTTTCAAATAGTGTCGGTGCGTCAAGCAAAATATATTCACCATCCGCTTTTTCTATGCATTTTATAACACGGTAGGTTATATAAGGGTATATCGTATCGTTAAGAAGCTTCAGCTGATTGCTATCATTAAAAACAATACTGCCCAGCTTTTTTCTGTCAAGGGTGCCGTCGGGATTTACTACCCCGTCAAATTTTTTGGCAATTTCATTAAGGCAGGCTGTTCCCTTTTCGGTAACCTCTCTTGCCACCTTGTCGCAGTTTATCACTTCAAAGCCGCAGTCTTTAAAGACGCCACTAACCGTAGTCTTACCTGCGCCTGACATGCCCGTAAGTCCGTATATCTTCTTTTTCATCAGAATATCACCATTTTAAATTTTTATGATATTGAATGCCGCCGCACGAAGCAGTCTGTTAAAGACTGCCGTACCTACTCCGTTTTTTTCGGGACAGCGGACGTAGGCAGTCTTTACTCCAAGCTCGTCGGTACGACGAAGGAGTGCGAAAAGATTATGAGCCTGCTCCTCGGCGGTAATGCCGTAGCTTAAGGTATTTATCTCTATACCCTGCTCGTTGCCGAAAATGACGCCGTAGACGTTTTCTTGCTTTTTACTGTTCAGAAATTCCGCCAGAGCCTTTTCGTCATCTGTTTCAATTATTATTATTTCAGCCTTCGGAGAATAGTGCTTATACTTTACACCGGGAGAAATGACCTTTTCGTTTTCCTGCGGCTTTGCAAATACGTTCTTATCCGTTTCGACCTTGCAGAACTGACTTAACATCTCTTCCGTAACTGCGCCGGGACGGAGTATCTTTACTGCCGTGCCATTATCGGTAAAGCAGATAACTGTGCTTTCTACTCCCTTTTCACATTCGCCACCGTCTATTATGAGGGGGATTCTGCCCTTCATATCGTTATAGACGTGGTCTGCCGACGTTGGACTGGGACTGCCTGAAAGGTTTGCCGAGGGAGCGGCTAAAGGAAATCCGCACATTTCTATCAGATTCAGCGTATCCTCATTATCAGGCATACGGACTGCGACTGTATCCAGTCCGCCGCTTGTAGTATCGGGTACTATATCCTTTTTCGGGAAAATCATAGTCAGCGGTCCGCTCCAGAAATTATCTGCAAGGGTGAGTGCTAAAGGCGGTATCTCTCTTACCGAATTGCGGAGCATATCAAGACTGCTGATATGGATTATCAGCGGATTATCCTGCGGTCTGCCCTTGGCTTCGAAAATCTTTGCGCAAGCCTTACTGTCATAGGCGTTTGCCGCAAGACCGTATACGGTCTCTGTGGGGATGCCCACTACCTCGCCTCTTTTTATAAGCTCTGCCGCCTTTTTTAATACCTCGATTGACGGCTTTAAAACTTCTGTTTCCAATATATCACCTTAATTTTCATTACTTGCCGCAAGCTTTGCCGCTCTGTCAGCTATAGCCAGTGCCTCGAATACCTCGTCGCAGTCACCGTTCAGCATTGCTTCAAGCTTGTATAACGTAAGTCCTATTCTGTGGTCTGTTACACGGCTCTGAGGGTAGTTGTAGGTTCTTATTCTTTCGGAACGGTCGCCTGTACCAACCTGAATTTTTCTTTCACGCGCAATCTTGCTTGTCTGCTCGTTCAGCTTTGCTTCGTAAAGCTTACTGTAGAGCATCTTCATAGCCTTGTCCTTGTTCTTGTGCTGGCTTCGTTCCTCCTGACATTCTACCACCACGCCTGTGGGGTGATGAATGATACGGATTGCGGATTCGGTCTTGTTGATATGCTGACCGCCTGCGCCACTGGAACGGTAGGTCTGGAATTCTAAATCTGCGGGATTTATTTCAACGTCCACCTCTTCTACTTCGGGGAGTACCGCTACCGTAATCGTAGAGGTGTGAATACGTCCCTGGGTTTCGGTTTCGGGAACTCGCTGAACTCTGTGAACTCCGCTTTCGTACTTCAGCTTTGCATAAGCACCATCACCCTCGACGGAAAAGCTGATTTCCTTATAGCCGCCAAGCTCGGTAGGGTTTGAGTTTATGACCTCCAGCTTCCAGCCCTTGAGCTGTGCGTACATGGTGTACATTCTGTAAAGGGAGTTTGCAAAGAGTGCCGCCTCTTCGCCGCCTGCACCACCACGTATCTCTATAATAACATTCTTGTCATCGTCGGGATCCTTAGGTAAAAGAAGAATTTTAAGTTCGTCGGTGTACTGCTCAAGGAGTGCCTTATTTTCTTCGTACTGTGCCTGCACCATTTCCTTGAAATCCTTATCAAGTCCGCCCTCGTCAAGCATAGCCTTTGCTTCTTCAAAATCGTCGCTTGCCGCCTTGTATTCTCTGTACTTATCAATTATGGGAGTCAGGTTTTTAAGCTCCTTCATAAGGTTCTTGTACTGCTCCTGATCGTTTATGACGTTTATATCGGTAAGGCGCTCGTTTATCTCGTCGAAGCGCTTTTCCATACCCTTTAATTTGTCAAGCATTTTCCTTCTCCTCTGTCTGTATATTAGCTGAAGCTATGGATTTTATCTTCTTCTCACATTTTGAACGGGGCGTCATAAACTCTCTTCCACAGCCCATGCACCTGAGCTTGAAATCAGCACCTATACGTAGCACCATCATTTCCTTGCTACCGCAGGGATGCTCCTTTTTCATAGTAAGAACGTCGCCTACCTTTATATCCATAGTTTCATCTCCCGTCTAATTAATCATATTCCTTATTATTGTACCACATTTTATACTTTTTTTCAATGTTTAGGATATAATTTTATGAAAAAATTATCAGGATTTAAAATATTGTGACGGCAGATAATAAAAACAAAAGGAGTTTTTCAAAATGAAGATAAAAGCAAGCTTTGACAGTATTGAAAGAGCGGAATACGTTTCATCCTGCATAAACGAGAATTTTCCTCAGGCCTACAGCGATATAACTACGCTGTACGATACCTCCGGGTATTACAGCTACTGCACGGTAGTTCCGAATATGACGGCAAATACAATCTGTTTTTCGGGAATCTTCTGTCCCGTTTTTCCTGAAAACGCCACCAGCGACGACGTTAATAAGGTAAGCCGTGCATTGCTGGAAATAAAATGCTCCCCCGAAAACTCGGAGGAGCTTGGAAGGTTTATTTTAGACTGCGGAGGAAGGATAGAGCAATAAAACTATATACCGAGCATTTTGGCGGCATTCTGCCACAGCTCTTCGTCAGAAAAATCCCTGCCGCTCTGCCCGGACAATTTCTTCACAAGCTGTATACATTGCTCGTTGTAATGCTCTCCCGTTTTTAGTATCGCAATAATCGTCCTTGCCCAGACGTCTGCGTATTCTAAAAGTCCGCTTTCATAAAATTCTCTTACAGCGGCTTCAGTATCGTAGGACAGCTCGACAAGTTCGGGCATTATCGTATCTGAATAAAACGAGACAACTGCCATCTGCGCCCTTGTTCTGCCGCTGACGGGTACTCCTACAGAACCGGGATTAAGAAGTATTTTCCCGTCCCTCATATACAAGAAGGGTTTATGGCTATGTCCAAGTACGTGAAGCCGTGTCCTTTGCTTTTTTATAAAATTATAGGCGGTGTTATCGCAAATCGTTATAATATCTCTTGAATTGTCATATCCTCCGTGACTGATACCAAAGGTTGCATAATCTCCTATGGTCACCTCGCTTGAAACGGGCAAGGACGTAAACCATGCTATATCCTCATTACGAAGGTTTTCAAAGGTGTATAAAAGAGAACCCTGCTGACTTCCCTTTTTGAAGAGCAGGTTGTTTTTAAAGGCATTTTCCATATACTCTTCTCTGTTACCCTTTATATAAAAGCAGGTATGATTTCCTGCGAACTCCTTTATTGCTTCAAGAGTTCTTACGGGATAAGGAAGATCCGAAATATAGTCCCCAAGATAACATACGTAGTCTATTCTGTTCTTTTCTATGTACTGATAGCAGGACATAAGAGCGTGATAATTACTGTGAACGTCCGATAAAAAAGCTACCTTCATTGCATTCTCCTTACTTAAAAAGCCCACAGGGAATACCTGAGGGCTTAGTCGTGATATTCCTAAATGCTCTATACTGCAGATTCGGTCTGCTGTGCAGAATCCACAGAACTTTGTGCGCCGTCCTCGGTGACGTAAAGCCAGGTAACGTAATATTCCTTACCGACCATTTCGCCAAGATTAACAACGTAGTCCTCGATAAGCTTCTGAGCTCTCTGCTGGGCGTTCTTTAAAAGCATCATATCGTTGGACGCTACGTTCTGCATTTCCTTCTGAGCCTCCTTGAAGGCGGCAGTCTGATCCTCTGCCGTTACTGCCGCAGAGCCGTTTGCCACAATTACAGACCTGTCATTGAGGGTGGTTTCGTCCACCTTACAGCCAAGCACCTTTGCAGGGGGCATAGTGATAGTTACCTTTTCATCCTCCACCATTACGTTAACAAGAGAAGCGTCTATGCCTATAGTTACAACGCCTGAATATTCTATCCAGAAGTGCTTGTCCTTTGTAAACCACAGGAAGGATTCTGCCTTTTCTTCATAGAACTTTGCTACGTTGTGATAATAGCATTCCATTGTAGCAAGCTCACAGATGGATCTCATCTTGGTGATTTCGGGTTCGGGAATTTTTTCGGGTACGGAGCTTTCGTTTTCCTGACTGCAGGAGGTAAGTAAAAAGCACGTTGCTAAGGCTAACGCTAAGGCAATTATCTTTTTCATTCCTCCACCTCCGGTATAATTATTTCAAGGGTATATTCATCGTCTATCTGACTTACAAAGGGGGTTATAAGCGCCTTTATAACGTTTTCTGCATTCTGCTGTGCGAAGGTATATATATCCCTTTGTCTTCTGCTTTCAACGGTGGCGTCTTCGATGCAGGCCTTATACGCCTCCTCTGCCACGGAGGAATTGTTGGCGGCGGCATTCTGGAATATGTAGTCAAGTGTAGTGATATCAACAGTCACGTCGGTAATAGTAACCTCGGGGAGTGTGGCTGTGATTTTCTTTTCTTCGTTATCTACTGATATATCGACGTTTTCAAAATCGATACCTGCCTTTATCTTGGAGCAATAGCTTACGTAATAGTCTATTTCTATCGGCTTTTGCTTGTTATACACCTTGGCTACGCCGTTATAGACCGCCTCGAAGGTAGAAAGCTCGCTGACGTCGATAACCTCCTGAAGCATTACCTCGGTTATGACTTCCTTTTTGGGTTCTTCAGGCTTTTTTTCTGAGGATATTATCGCAAGCACCACAGCAACAGTCACAAGAATGATTATAACTGTAAAGGTTACTATAGCCTTGCCGGAAAAAATGATTCTGGTTCTGCCGTTATTATTGTTGTTATTCTCCAAGGGTACTACCTCCTTTTAGAAAAGTTTTCGACAAATATCTACAAATTCATTATATCATAGTACATAAGAAAAAATCAACATAAAAACGAGAAATTAAGGGAAAATATGCAGATTATTGCAAAAGATATTTAATAAGTGAAATAATTTATAAATTACTCAAAAAAACTATTGATTTTTTTTAGATTATGTGCTAAAATACTTATGTATATTATAGAATAAGAGAATAGTGTCTTTATACCCTTTCGGAAAGAGGGTTGTACTGACGTAACGGAATATAAACAAAAAGAAAAAATCAAGACAAGAGATTCAGCGGATACGGAAAACGCTGTAATCAGACAGTAAGGAAGGCATCAAAAAATCAAATGAAAAAATCTCTCAAAACCAAATTCGTCGTCATGACGTTTATCTGCGTATTGCTTGCCGCCATATCGATAAGTATGGTCAGTCTGGTAAGCTCAAGAAATATCGTAGATAAAAACTCGAAATCCATAATAACCCTGACGGCGTCAAAGAATGCCCAGAGCATAAATACCACGCTGACAAGCATCGAGCAATCGGTAAAGATAGCGCATTCACATGCAGAAAACACCTTTACAGCGATTGACGATTACCGCTACAACGAATATCTTTTAGGCGAGTACGTTTCTCAGATCGAGCTGTTGCTGAAGAATGCGGCGGAAAACACACCCGGAGCTCTTTCCGCTTACATAAGATTCGCACCTGAATATGAATTTCCTCTTGAAGGATGTCTCCTTGTATATAACGAAAACGGAGATCCGAATATAAACGAGGACGAATCCGAAGGTACGGAGGGATATGAGGAATCTGATACGGAAGAAAAAACCGAATCCGTTCCCGGCTTCTATCCCCATAAAATGACGGATATAACAAAGCTTGAAGTGAAAAAGGAAACTATGTGGTATTTTTCACCCAAGATGAGCAGCGAGCCACAGTGGATAGATCCTTATATAGATACCAACCGTGCTGAAAACACACAGATAATTTCCTACGTAATGCCGGTAATGAAGAACGGAAACTTCATCGGCGTCATCGGTATGGATATCGATATGAAGCTTGTTATATCAACCATCGACAATATCACAGCCTACGAATCAGGCTTTGCATATCTGTGTAACGAAAGAGCGGATCTTATTTATCACAAGAGCTACCCCAAGGGTGTATCCGATGAGAATTTCAGATCCTTCTTCGGTGTTGACAAGGCGACTTTAAGGGATGCCAAGTCCAACGATATTCTCATCGCACCTACCACGGACGGCAAGGAAAAGATGCTTTCGGTACAGCGCCTTGCCAATGATATGATTCTTGTACTTACAATTCCCAGAGTGGAAATAGAAGCAGACAGAAACGCACTTATGACGCAGATAAGCGTAGTGCTTTTCATAGCGCTCTGCGTTGCTTTCCTTATAACTATGGAGACTGTAACCTTCCTCTTCAAGCCCATCAAGCATCTGACAGAGGTATCAAAGCAGATCGCATCAGGCGACCTTGACGTAGAGATCGTCTGCAAGTCAAAGGATGAGATAGGCACTCTTGCAGACAGCTTCAGAACTACTGTAGGCGAGCTTAAACGATTCATTGCAAAAATCAACAAGCAGGCGTTTACAGACGCCGCAACGGGCGCCGGAAACAAGGCGGCTTATGCAGAGGCGATAAAGAGAGCTGAGATAGTTGCAAAGCACCCCGGTTCGGGCTATGCGGTAATCGTTATGGATATCAACTACCTCAAGATGTACAACGACCGTCACGGTCACGAATTCGGTGATATGCTCATTTCCGACGCATCAGAGCTGATTCACAGCGTCTTTGCCGATTATGAAATATTCCGTATCGGCGGCGACGAATTCGTATGTGTTATCCTCAATCCTGAAAAGGGCGTATGCGAAACGCTGAAGACTAAATTCAAGGCGGCTGTTGCAAGGTTCAACGAAGGCTCTACAAGATATGAGCTGGGACTTCACGTAGCTATAGGATATTCAGAGTTCGGAGGTACAGATACACACGAAACCTATACGGACGTATTCGCCCGTGCAGATAAGGATATGTACTACGATAAGCTGGAAATCAAGAAAAATGTGAAAATGCCGGAAGGATACGTAGACGACAGAACGGTGAATTAATTACAGATTACTGTGCAGTTATTCTGCACAGTAATTTTTTTGACTTTTTTCAAAAAAACTATTGATATTATAACTGAAATAGTATATAATATAAATCGGACTAAATAAGTGCGATTTCAGTATACAAATAAAAGCTGAAGTCCTTCACATAAAGAAAGGAAATGACAAAATGCTGAAAACAAGAATTTATCTTGACAATGCCGCAACCACAAAGGTAAGCGACAAGGTTTTAGAGGCTATGCTCCCCTACCTTAAAGAAGGCTACGGCAACCCCTCTTCAATCTATACTCTCGGCAGAGAGGCGGCAATTGCTGTAAACAATGCAAGAAAACAGGTTGCTGACGCTCTTGGCTGTGAAGAAAACGAGGTATATTTCACAAGCTGTGGCAGTGAAAGTGATAACTGGGCAATAAAGGGCACAGCAAAGCTGATGGCGGCTAAGGGCAAAAAGCACATCATTACTTCAGCCTTTGAGCATCATGCGGTTTTACATCCCTTAAAGGCTCTTGAAAAGGAAGGTTTTGAAGTAACCTACCTTCCCGTTTACGAAAACGGTGTAGTAAAGGCAGAGGACGTTGCAAACGCTATCCGTCCCGACACAGCTTTAGTTACGATCATGTATGCAAATAACGAGATAGGTACGATTCAGCCTATTGCCGAAATTGGTGCTATCTGCAAGGAAAAGGGCGTAATATTCCACACAGACGCAGTTCAGGCTATCGGTAACGTACACATAAACGTAAAGGAACAGAACATTGATATGCTCTCCCTCAGCGGTCACAAGATTCACGCTCAGAAGGGTTGTGGCGTTCTTTACATCAACAAGAAATACCGCCTGCCTAATCTTATCGACGGCGGCGCTCAGGAAAGAAACAGAAGAGCGGGTACGGAAAACGTTCCTGCAATAGTAGGTCTCGGCGTTGCTCTTACAGAGGCTACTGCAAATATCGACAGCAAGAATGCAAAGCTTAAGCCCTTACAGGATAAGATATACGACGCTGTTATGAAGATTGACAGAGTTCACTTGAACGGTGACAGAGAAAGAAGAATGGCAAGCAACCTCAACTTCTCCTTTGAGGGCGTTGAAGGTGAAAGCCTTCTGCTCCAGCTTGATCTTCAGGGCATTGCGGCATCCAGCGGTTCTGCATGTACCTCAGGCTCACTCGATCCCTCTCACGTGCTTTTATCTATAGGACTTCCCCACGAGATAGCACACGGCTCGCTCAGAATTTCGATGTCTGAATACACCACAGAGGAAGAGGTTGACGCTCTGCTTCAGGTACTGCCTGAAATCATTGCAAAGCTCAGAAGCATGTCACCCTTATGGGAACACATAATCAAGGGCGAAACCTTTAAAATAAAGTAAAACATACCGAAAGGAAGGACATATATAATGTTATATTCAGAAAAAGTTATGGATCATTTCGCAAACCCCAGAAATATCGGCGAGCTTGAAAACGCTGACGGCGTTGGCGAGGTTGGTAATGCAAAGTGCGGAGATATTATGAAGATGTATCTCAAGATTGACGGCGGCATCATCACAGACGTAAAGTTCAAGACCTTTGGCTGTGGTGCGGCAATAGCTACAAGCTCCATCGCTACAGAAATGATAAAGGGCAAGTCTGTTGAAGAGGCGTTAAAGCTCACCAACAAGGCAGTTGTAGAGGCTCTTGACGGTCTGCCTCCTGCAAAGATTCACTGCTCCGTTTTAGCTGAGCAGGCTATCAAGACAGCGCTTGCAGATTATTATACCCGTCAGGGTATCGATCCCACTCCCATTGTAGGCGTTATCGAAGAGCATTGTGAAACCTGCTGTGAGGACTGAGCGTAATCAGTAATATAAGTAAAAACCCGATGAGCGTAAGCTCATCGGGTTTTGTTGTTCTAAGTTTCATCGGTCACTTCATTCATACAAAAGGCAATATCATAGTTATCCTTCAGCTCATCACACAATTTTTGATAAGCAACTTTCAACCTTTTGAAAAAATCATCAAATTGCTCATCACTCCACGGAGATGGATCGGGTGGATATTCCCAATTCAGCGAGGTCTGCCACTCATCTTCCAGACTGTGCAATTCCATACATAATTCTTCTGATACGTTCAGTTGCTCAGGCTCTATCGGACCGATGTTAAACTTTTTACACGTAGCTTTATCAGAAGCATCAGACCATAGAATACTTCCGCCCCATTCAATAAAGAATCGAAGCTTGTACTTTTTCATAAACAACTCATTTCTCCCTGCCAAGTCTGAATTCTACAGAGCGTTTCAGGTAATCAAGGTATACCTCATCCCTGCACATAGCCTTAGAAGGCGTGTCGGAGAGCTTTGCCACAGGTCTGCCGTTTACGTACTGAAGCTTTATAACTATGTTGAGTGCCTTTTCGCAGGTATCGTTACTGCAGAAGGTACCGATACCAAAGGAAACCTTTGTCTTATCCTTGAAATAATCGTGTAAAGCCTGTGCCTTATCAAAATTCAGGCTGTCGCTGAATAATAAAAGCTTTGTTTTGGGATCAACACCGTACTTTTTATAATGCTCTATCATTCTGTCGCCCCACTCGTAGGGATCACCGCTGTCGTGACGGACGCCGGAATAGTTATTGGTCATAGCACGGTCAAAGTCAAGCAGGAATAAATCCGTTGTGATGGTATCGGTAAGGGCTGTACCGTTATCACCCTTATACTCATCATACCAGTCCTGCATTGCGAAGTGGTTTGTATACGCAAGAGGGATGGAATCAATACCCTGATACATCTGTACAAATTCGTGAGCGTAAGTACCTATAGGTGTGAGATTGTACTTTTTTGCAAGATATACGTTGGACGTACCGATGCAGTTCTTTGTTTCGGTAGCAAGACGTTTTACTACCACGTCCTCCCACTCTCTTGAGAGTCTTCTGCGGCAACCGAATTCTGCAAAGATAAAGCTATAAGTACCATCGTTCAACGCCTTTATTTTAGCGTCTAATTTTTCTTCCGCAGATTTTAAAAGTGCGTCATAATCATAATTCATTCTGAAATATACTTCGTTCACTATTTCAAGCAGATAGATTTCAAACTGCATTGCAGAGAATAACGGGCCATCAACGATTATCTGAAGCTCGCCGTCAGCAAGAAGCTCAACCGATACGTAATCTCTTATAGGGTGCCACAGTCTTAAAAATTCCACGTAGTCATCCTTTATGAATCTGATGGAACGCAGATAGTCAAGCTCATCGTTGTTGAACGTCAGAGTGCAAAGGTGGTCTATCTGTTCGCTTATTTCCTTTGCCATTTCCTCTGTGAATTTAACGTCCTTATTGCGGCACTTGAAGTAATACTGTCCGCATAAGTCCGTGTGCTTATGGAATATCACCTGATTCATATTGAACTTATATAAATCGGTATCCAAAAGTGAAATAACTATAGGCTGTAATTTCATGTCAATAAATTCCTTTCAAAATTATAATTCAGGCTTGAAGCTGGGCATAAGCTGTAATTTGAACTGGTTGATTCTGTGGAGGTGGTCTATTCTCGCCTTCTTTTCGGGAGCAGGTTCTATTCCCTCTCTGATATATAAATCCAGCTCTGCATAGGTAAAGCCGAGATTTTCTTCGTCAGTTTTGCCACAAAGTCCGTCGATGGGCACTTTATCTACAAGAACGTCAGGCAGTCCTAAAAGTCTGCCTATCTGCTTCATCTCTGCAACGGTGAGATTTGAGCAGGGTGAAAAATCTCCTGCCGCATCACCGTAACGGGTGGAATATCCTACCCAGTCCTCCGACAGATTACAGGTATTTGCAACTCTGCCGTTATGACTCTGGGATACTGCATAAAGTGTAGCCATTCTGATTCTGGGAGGAAGATTTACTATACTCTGGTTTGACATCTCAAAGGGGATGGCCTTTGTAACGCCTTCTACTGCATCCTTGATATTTACTACAAAATGCTTTATATCAAGAGTATCCACAAGAAGCTGTGCCATATCGATATCTTGCTGTTCGCCACAAGGCATAAGCACGCCTATAACTCTGTCCTTGCCCAGCGCCTCTACACAAAGTGCCGCTACTATAGAGCTGTCCTTACCGCCGGATATGCCGACTACCGCATTACAGCCCTTGCCGTTCTCTTCAAAAAAGTCTCTTATCCACTGTACACAATCATTCTTTACCTTTTCTGCATTGAAATTCATATTATATACCTCTCATTCCTTAATATCTATCTGACAGAACTGCATTGTCAGCAGTGCCGCCTTATGGCTGTCAACCGTTACACCTGCACAGCACTTCGCATCTACAGAAATCTCCGCTTCGGGGAAAGCCGCCTTTAATATAAGAGCATTGCTCACAACACATATATCTGTGCAAAGTCCGATAAGCTCTATAGTAAAATCCTCATTCTTTGCCATTGCTCTGACAAGAGCAGGAAGGTCAACCGCGCCGAAGGTCAGCTTTTCTATCGTCACGTAGCTTTTGCCTTGTAGCGCATTTGCTAAGTCCTTATCAAGCTCCCAGCCTGCAGTACCCTTTATGCAGTGGGGTACGGGAAGCCTTTTGCCCTCTGCCGTATCCATATAGTTTTCAAAATGTGTATCGTAGGTAACTATTATCTCACCATCGTGATTTTTTATTTTTTCCGTTACAAAGGGAACTATTTTAACCGCTTCTTCTGTACCTAAAGCGCCGTCAACAAAGTCCTTCTGCATATCAACAACTATAAGAAATTTTTTCATAGCTTTTCCTTTCTGCTCATAAGCTGTCATAAAAATCGTAGATCGAATGTCCGAGTAGCTTTTCTATCTCTTCCTTCTGAGCGAATGCTGTTTCTTTATGATAAAGGGATTTGTGATGTGTTCCCTTTCTCTGCTCGATGTCCTCTATTCTGTCCTCTAAGGTAGTACCGCCTGAATGCAGGCACAGAAGGTCGCAGGTCTGTATTATCTTATCGTACATAGTATAAGGATGGTTTTCCACAAAGTCCTTTACCTCGCTATAGCCTCTGCTGTCGGGACTTAAAAAGCATCCGCAGATACATTCTATATCGTTATTCAAAAAGGAATGGGTAAGACAGATAAAGGCGTAATCCTCATAGCCGTTATTTACGAGATATTCGTACCCTGCATAAATGTGATTATCCGATTCATATTTTCTGCCTATATCGTGAAGATAACCGAGCACCGTTGCATATTCGCTGTCAAGTGACAGCTCCTTTGCTATCATCCCCGCCAAATCTCCCACGTATTTTGAATGTGCCACATAGCGTATCTCGTCAGGGTTTTCCAGTCCCTTGACAAGAAGGTTATACGCTTCTTCCTTATTCAGCATTCTTTTGTACCTTCTTTCTGTATAGCATTGCAGGTCTGTGTCCCGCACCACCTGACGTATTGCCCGTTTCTTCCACGTATTCGCTTGCCTTACGCCTGAAATTTGCGGCAGCTGATACCCGTCCGGTTATCGTTTCCTGAACCTTTTGAAGCTCTGCAAGAGTAAACTCTGCCGGTAGAAAATCAAATATAAGCCCGAAGCTCTCTGCCTTTTCACGAAGCTGTAAAAAAGAGGTCAGTATAATCTCCGCATGGTCAAAGGCGAGTGGGCTGTCAGCCTGTATACTGTAGCTTGTTATCCCTGCCACGTCCTCAGCTTTCCGGAGTCTTGAAACAAGCGATATATCGTCCTTTACAAGGGTCAGGATATATTCGTTATCCTCTTCCCTTACGCTTATATCAAACCACTCTGCTCTGTCAGCGTCCGAACCTGCCGTTGTACTTTCAGTATTTTTAAGAATGCAGGTAAAAGCGTTTGATATTATTCTGCCTCTTGGATCACGGGATAGTCCGCTGAATACACCAGTGCAGAAAAGTGCCGAGGGGGTTACTCCCGTTTCTTCCTTCACTTCTCTTATCGCCGCCTGGGGTACTGTTTCGTCCATTCTGACAAAGCCTCCGGGAAGCGCCCATTTATTCTTAAAAGGATGCTCGCCACGTTCTATCATAAGTACCGACAGCTTTTTTTCAGGATCCTTGCGGAAGCTGTCGCTGTCATCCTCCCGTATGGCGTAGACTACAATATCGGTTGCTACCGATGGTCTGTCGTAGCTTTCTATATCATACACTTCAAGAAATTTCTTTTCAGATTCCAAGCTCTCACCTCCTTAACGTATTTGTTATTTACAATATGATAATATCATATTATTATTAACTTGTCAAGAGGTTTGGCAAAAAAATTTATTGACCGATAGAAATTTATGTGATAAAATGAGTAAAACGCTTGTTATAGGAGTAATACATGAAAACGAACAATCTGAAAATTTTAAAGCTTAAGGAATGCAGAAAGCCTCAGATATCAACCTTTTTACTGTGTCTTTGCTGGATAGCATTCTGTATATTTATTATCGTACTTATCGTAAATTCTATGAATGCACCGAAGCCGCCCGATCTTTACCCTGATAAGGGTAACAACGAAACAGATCTGTTCGGTCCGGTTTCAGGAATTGTCATTGTATCACTTATGGCTGCTATAGGAGTTGTTGGTATAATAAATGCGTTAAGAAATCTTTTTACCTATACCGCTATGATGAAAAAGGGCAGGAAATACCCAGGAAAAGTGAAAAAGGCAGTCCGCCACGAGAATACCACTTCATCCGGCAGAACTTATAGTAAGTACCATCTGGAATGCCAGATAACAGACGCTGATTTTGTACCTTCTCCTGTTTTCTGTTCACAGTTTTTCAGCTATGATCCCAGCTCAAGCGTCGGAGATTCCTGCGAAATATATATTCTTGAAGGTAAGAAGACTTTAAATTACGTGCTTTTATTAAAGAAGTAATACCATCTACAACAGATATTTCAGATTTAAAACAAACATACGTAAAACAGGGAGAATAAAAAAATGAAAAAGCTTATTAAATTCATATTACCATTTATGATTGCTTCTGTGCTTTGCTCCTGCTCAGGTGATAGCGGCAATTTATCGGGGACTCAATCGGGAAATAGCGGCGGTTCTTCATCGCAGTCTGAGAGCAAATCGGATTTACCTGAAGATAGCGGCGATAAGGCGATGGCTGTGCTTTCGATAAATACCGTAAACACGGATAAAAGCGCCATTGATTTTGTAACAAAGCCGGTAGCTCCTCACGTTTCCGAGCAGATAGCATCCTGGACTCCGGGCTACAGAATGCCTCCTGCACCCTATTACGAAAACTGCACTATCACTCTTAAGGATAACGGTAATACACTTCTTGACAATACGGAGGCTGAAGTAAAGGTAAGAGGTAACTGGACTACAACCTATGATAAAAAGCCTTTACGCATAAAGTTTACGGAAAAACAGAATATGGCAGGTCTGAACGACGGCGCACAGATGAAAAACTGGGTGCTTATTGCCGAATACAAGGACGCCTCAATGCTTCGTAACAAGGCGACCTTTCAGATAGCCGAGGAGATACTCGGTAAGGATGGCTTTTACGTATCCGATTCGGAGTTTGTAGAGGTGTATATCAACGAGCAATACTGGGGTGTTTATCTTCTTGCAGAATATCAGCAGATAAACGAAAACAGAGTTGATATAACCAAGGCGGAAAAGGATTATACGGGAACAGATATCGGATATTTTCTCGAAATGGACGGTTACTACTATACCGAGGACAAGCTTCAACAGTTTTGCATAGACTATGCGAATAATGCTCCCTTAACGCCCTATGACGGAAAGGACGGAAATAAAAGATCGATTAAATATCTTGATAACTGTGACGGCGGATTCACAATAAAGAACGATATATATGCTGATGCTCAGAGAGATTTTATCAAAAACTACGTTGATAAGGTTTACGATATTCTCTACTATGCCGCATATAAGGATGAGGCGTATATATTCAGTTCCGACTATACCACAATTGAAAAGACCACGGATATAACTCCAAGAGAGGCTATAGAAAAGGTTATAAACGTGCAGTCTCTTGTTGACTCCTACATCATAAACGAAATCGGCTGTGATGCGGATATATACTGGTCAAGCTTTTATATGAGCGTAGATTTCGGTGAGGGCGGAGATAAAAAGCTCACCTTCTGTGCGCCCTGGGATTTTGATTCGGGACTTGGCAATAAAAACCGCTGTGCCGATGGCACGGGCTATTATGCATCCAATATCGTACCTGACGTAAACGGCGGACCTCACGGCGGCGGAGAATTTGAAACCCTCAATCCCTGGCTTGTGGTTCTTGCTTATGAGGACTGGTACAGAGATATGATAAAGGATACCTGGACAAAAGCCTACGACAGCGGAGTTTTCAGCCGCACTTATGAGATGCTTGACAGCGTAAAAAGTGATTATTCCGAAGCCTTTGACAGAAACTATGACAAGTGGAATAACATCAGAAACAACAGCTCCTTTGCAGGAGAGCTGTCACACGGTGCCGCTAAATGCAAAACCCATACTGAAGCTGTGGATTATCTCAAAAGCTGGCTTATGAGCAGAGTAGAATTTTTAAACGGAGAATTCCACAAATAAATTGCAATAAAAATCCCTGATTTACATTCACGTAAATCAGGGAATATTTTTATGCTACCTTATCGTTTTCGTAAAGCTGGATAGGTGCTTTTATCATTGCATCAAGGTCAACGTTGCCTTCAGCGGCTTCCATTGCCGCTTCTAACATTTTGGGGAATCTGAAGGTAAGAGTTCTGCGGTCAAAGAAGCCGAAGTTTTCACCGCCGCCGTTAAAGGCACCGTTATCCCACAGTACACAGGATACGCCGATTTCCTTCATTTTTGCAACGTAATACTTTATCCAGTCTGCTCTGTAAAGCTCGTTGCTACGGTTTACCGCACCGAATTCGCCGATTAACGCCGCTACGCCTTTATCAATAAAGAGAGTCTTTATATCATTTGCGATTCTGTCTATGTCGGCTCTGTGAGCTTTTGCTACCCACTTTTCAGTTGAGCCTGAGCCTGTGTTGAGTGCAAAATTATAAGGTGAATAAGCGTGTACCGAAACGATTATCTTATCATCGTTTTCAGGAAGCTTTATATCCCTCAGTGCTACAGTTGATGAAGACGCCGCATAACCCGGAATCATAAGATGACGGAGCTTGTTGTTGCCACCAAGACCACGGATAGTTTCCACAAAGTCAAAATTGAGCTTATTTACAATTTCTCTTGTGCCGGGAGTACCGCCGTTCCATTCTTCAGCTGAGCCTATAACTCTGGGCTCGTTCATTCCCTCGAATATCAGCTTTTCGTTATAGCCTGCAAAACGGTTGCCTATCTGTGTCCAGATTTTTTTCAGTCTGTCGCTTGCCGCCTCGTAATTATCCTCTGTGGGATAATGCCAGGTTTCGTGATGCAGATTCAGGATAACGAATACGTCGTTATCAACTGCATAGTCAACAACCTCCTGAACTCTGTTCAGCCAGGCGTCGCTTATCTTGTAGTCAGGCGCCGCACCTGTACTCCAGTCCCAGGTAACGGGAATTCTTATGATGTTAAAGCCGCCCTTTACAACCTCGTCAATCATTTCCTTGGTAGTTTCGGGATTGCCCCAGGCTGTTTCTAAAGTTCTGGGTGATGCGCCCTTATTACCCTTTCCACCGCCGTCAAAGGTGTTGCCAAGGCACCAGCCTATCTTCATTTCCTTGATAAGCTCGATGGAGCTGATATCTCTCATTTCCTTTACTTCTGTGTTTGTGTCACTTGAGGAGGTATTTTCTCCTGCCGATGACGTGATATTGTCTGACGTGACTGACGATTCGTTACCGCCGCAACCGGTTGCAAATGCCATAAGCATAGCAATACCCATAACTGCCGCTATAACTTTTGTTTTAAGCTGCTTTTTCATTTTACACCTCATTAAAATGTCAGGAAAGCTTATTGGTTGTGTGGAACTGCTTCAGGTTGCCTATCTTTTCGTTTCTTTCATCAAGGACTCTTTCAACGTCTGACCATTCAAGTCCCTGATTTACACAAAGCACCATAATGTGATAAAGCAGATCGTTTATCTCGTTCATAAGCTCTTCATTATCGTTGTTCTTTGCCGCAATGATAGTTTCGGATGCCTCCTCGCCTATCTTCTTGCATATTTTATCCACACCCTTTTCGTAAAGATAGCAGGTGTAGGATTTTTCGGGTGCATTACCGCTGTCAAAATCAATCTTTCTCTGTTTTAATACTGCAAAAATTTCTTCGTAAAGTGACATATAGTTCTCCTCTTATTCTTCGTTTTTTATTACTTCCTTAAAGAAGCAGGAATAGCTACCTGTGTGGCAGGCAGGTCCCTGGGGCTTTACCTTTACAAGTAAGGTATCGTCGTCGCAGTCGGCATGAATTTCTATCACCTTCTGCATATTGCCTGAGGTTGCGCCCTTGTTCCAGAGTTCCTTTCTGGATCTGCTCCAGAACCAGGTATAGCCTGTTTCAAGGGTGAGTTTTAAGCTCTCCTTATTCATATACGCCAGCATAAGCACAGCGCCTGTATCAATATCTGTAACGATTGCAGGGATAAGCTCTGCTTTCTTGAAATAAATATCTAAATCCATTTTTGTACCTTCTTTAAAAATTTCTTACGGGGATGTCGTTATCCTTAAGGTGCTGCTTTACTTCACTTACGGTAAGCTCCTTATAGTGGAAAAGCGAAGCCGCTAAAGCCGCAGAAGCCTTCGTTTCCTTGAACACGTCAGAGAAGTGCTGTAATGTACCACAGCCGCCGCTGGCTATTACGGGTATCTTTACCTTATTGCATACGGCGTTAAGCAGTTCGATGTCAAAGCCCTGCTTCATTCCGTCTGTATCCATTGAGGTGAGCAGTATTTCCCCTGCTCCAAGCTCTTCAGCCTTCTGTGCCCATTCTACAGCGTCGATATTCATATCGATTCTGCCACCGTTTACTACTACAGTCCAGCTGTCACCCTTTTTCTTGGCGTCGATGGCAACGACTACACATTGACTGCCGAATATTTCAGCCGCCTCTTTTATAAGAGAGGGATTTCTTACCGCCGCAGAGTTTACGGAAACCTTGTCCGCACCGCTACGGAGCAATTCTCTGAAATCATCCACCGATGAAATTCCACCGCCTACCGTAAGAGGTACGAAAACTCTCTGTGCCGTACGGCGTACTACGTCAACCATAGTTTTTCTGCCCTCGTGGGTTGCGGTTATATCAAGAAAGCATATTTCGTCAGCACCCTGATCGTTGTACTCTGCCGCACATTCTACGGGATCGCCGACCTCTTTTATTCCTACGAAATTTATACCCTTTACCACCTTGCCGTCTCTTACGTCAAGGCAGGGTATTATTCTTTTTGCAAGCATAATTTTTCCTTTCGGTATGTATTTATTATACTGAATATCGCTTTAAAATCAAGTAGAACGGCACAAAAAGATAGATTTGTACCAAAACTTGATTAATTTTAGCAATTATTCGTGACTTTCCTTTATAGCTTCGGCTAAATCGAGTGTGCCGCTGTAGAGGGATTTACCGCAGATAGTACCGTAAAGTCCTAACCTTCTGCATATCTTTATATCCTCTATCGTGTGTACGCCGCCGCTGGCGATGATATTAGCGGAGCAGGCCTCGTTAATCTGCTTTAACTGCTCTGCATTGACACCTGATAAAGTGCCGTCCTTTGAAATATCGGTAAAGATGATGTACTTTACACCGATATCGGACATAGCCTTTGCAAGGTCGGTAAAATGCACGTCGGAGGTCTCAAGCCAGCCTTCCGTTGCAACGTAGCCGTTCTTTGCGTCTATGCCTACCGCTATTCTTTCGCCGTATTCCTTTACGGCATCCTTTACAAGCTGGGGGTTCTTTACTGCCGCAGAGCCTATAATTACACGGGAAATACCGCCTGACAGATACATTTCTACAGTATCAAGACTGCGGATACCTCCGCCTACCTCTACTTTAAGAGAGGTATTCTTTGCAACGTCAAGATAAACGTCCTTATTGGCTGTGCTGGCGTCCTTTGCACCATCAAGGTCAACCATATGTATCCATTCTGCTCCTGCCTTTACAAAGCCTAAAGCGGTATCCATATAGCTGTCTGCTACCTTGTGGGCGGTACCATAGTCGCCCTTTACAAGACGGACGCAGTTGCCGTCCTTTATATCAATTGCGGGTAAAATTATCATTTAGAAAAACACTCCTCCGACAAACACGTTGTCTCCGTTCTGATTGTTAAAATCCGCATAAAGCTCGGTCTTTCCACACTTTGTGCATACGTAGGGAATAAGTCTGTATTCGTTCATATTATTATTTTCGTCCTGCACTACAATATTTGTACTACCGAACATTCCGGACGACAGCTGAGCCTTTACCATCTTTTCGCCACAGCTACAGATTTTTTCTTCCATAGTAAAACCTCCTTAAAGCATTGCGAAGTTTTTAAGTATATCAAGTCCTGTTTTGCCGCTTTTTTCAGGGTGGAACTGACAACCGTATACGTTGCCCTTTGCCACCAGCCCAGGCACCTTCATTCCGTAGTCGCAGTATGCCGCTACGTTCTTGCTGTCAGTTACCGCCGCAAAGGAATGTACGAAATAAACGTAATCCCCTTCCTCCACGTTCTGAAGTAGCGGACATTCTTCGTTCTTTTCAAGAGCATTCCAGCCGATATGAGGAATAAGCAGATCGTTTTCAGGCTTCATAAGCTCTACTGTGCCGGGGATAAGTCCCAGACCTTCGGTTTCACCGAATTCGTAGCTCTTTTCAAAAAGCATCTGCATACCAAGACATATACCCATAAGAGGCTTTGTCTTTACCTGCTCCTTTATAACGCCAACAAGTCCAGCGTCGCTGAGCATTCTCATAGCGTCGGGAAAAGCGCCTACTCCGGGGAGTATCAGCTTATCCGCCTTTTCTATATCAGCCTTATCCTTGGTTATTATATTTTCTATGCCGAGGAAATTAAGCGCATTCTGTACGCTGAATAAGTTTCCTGCGCCATAATCAATTATAGCTATCATTATTAAAGTGTTCCTTTCGTAGAAACTACAGAGCCATCGTCATTCTTCTTTATAGCCTGCTTTAAAGCATAGGCTACCGCCTTGAAGATGGATTCTATCTTGTGGTGATCGTTCTTGCCGTATTCGTTTCTTATATGCAGAGTGATTCCTGCATTGAAGGCAAAGGCACGGAAGAATTCTTCTGTAAGGCAGTTGTCGAATTCGCCTGTTCTGTCGTCAGAAAATTCTGCATTGAATACAAGATAAGGTCTGCCGCTTATATCTACAGAGCAGAAGGATAACGCCTCATCCATAGGAATAAAGGCACTACCGAAGCGCACAATACCGCTCTTGTCCCCCAGTTCCTCGGCAAGTGCCTTACCCAGCACAATACCGCAATCCTCTACCGTGTGGTGTCCGTCAACCTTCAGGTCACCATCGCAGGAAAGCTTTAAATCAAAGCCACCGTGTACCGTGAGAGCGGTCAGCATATGGTCAAAAAAACCTATACCCGTATCAATATCAGCCTTTGAAGAGCCGTAAACGGATAAGTCTGCCTTTATATCTGTTTCCTTTGTTTTTCTTTCGATAACGCTCATTATAATCATTCCTTTCCGAATATGCTTCTATTTTACCATATATGACACTCTGTGTCAAATAACAGCAACAGGGCGGACAGATTTTTCTATCCACCCATATTGTTATTTCAGTATTTCTTCAAGAGCCTTGAACATCTTGTCCATCTGCTCTCTTGTGCCGATAGTGATGCGAAGGTGATTGTTTATTCTGTCCTTGTTCCAGTATCTTACGAATATCTTACGTTCTTTAAGTGCTTCAAAGATTTCCTTTGCAGGCTTACTTTTATGAGAAGCGAAGATAAAATTGCTGTAGGAATCGGGGAAGGTAAAACCGAGAGCAGTCAGCTTTTCCTTTGAATATTCACGGACTGCGATTATCTCGTTTACAGTCTTTTTGAAATATTCCTCATCCTCTACAGCCGCCGCACCACAGTACTGGGAAAGAGGATTCATCGTATAGGAATTGACGGAGAATTTAACGTCATTCATATACTTTATCAGCTTTTCGCTGCCTATTGCAAAGCCTATTCTCATACCTGCCATAGAACGGGATTTTGAGAAGGTCTGTACTACAAGCAGGTTCTCGTACTTTTCGCATAATTCTATACAGCTTTTACCGCCGAAATCGATATATGCTTCGTCTACGATAACTACGCTGTCGGGGTTTGCCTTTACTATTTCCTCAAAAAATTCCGTACTTTCAAGTACGCCTGTGGGGGCGTTGGGGTTAGGGATAACGATACCGCCGTTTTCACACTTGTAATCATCGGCGTTTATCCTGAAATTCTCGTCAAGAGGAAAGGTCTTGTAAGGAATTCTGTAAACGTCTGCCCATACGTCATAGAAGGAATACGTAATGTCGGGGAATACTATCGGCTTGTCGCTGTTGAAGAAGGTCATAAACGCCATAGATAATACGTCATCAGAGCCTACGCCTACAAATACGTTAGAGGGCTTTACGTTATATCTTTTTGCAAGGGCGTTTACAAGCACGGTAGAATCCGTATCGGGATAGATGCGGAGTCTGTCGCTTTCAAATTCCTCAATAACCTTTGTTACCATAGGAGAAGGAGGAAAGGGGTTTTCGTTTGTATTGAGCTTGATAATATCCTTTATCTTAGGCTGTTCACCCGGGGTATAGGGTACTACCCTGCGGATATTATTTTCCCATTTGTTATTCATTATATCAGTCCTCGAATCTTACCTTAATAGCATTTGCGTGAGCGGTGAGCTGTTCTCTTTCTGCCACCAGAACTATATCATCCTTTGCACCGAAGAGCTTTTCTCTTGTGTAGTAGATATAGCTTGACTTCTTGATAAAGCTGTCTACTGATAAGGGTGAGAAGAAGCGTGCCGTACCGCTGGTGGGTAAAACGTGGTTAGGACCTGCATAATAGTCACCGAGAGGCTCGGGAGCATAGTCACCTAAGAACAGAGAGCCGCAGTTTTCCAGTCTGCCGATGTATTCAAGAGGATTCTTCACAAGCACTTCAAGGTGCTCGGGAGCTATTTCGTTTGCAATTTCACAAGCCTTGTCCATATCGTCGCATACGATGATTGCGCCGTAGTTATCAAGGGAAATATCAATGATCTCCTTTCTTGAAAGGTATGCGCTCTGTCTTTCGATTTCCTTAACAGTTTCCTCGGCAACCTTCATGCTTGTGGTTACAAGCGCGGAGCTTGCGAGCTTATCGTGTTCTGCCTGGGACATAAGGTCAGCGGCTACGTACTTGGGATTTGCACCCTCGTCAGCTACTATAAGGATTTCGCTGGGGCCTGCTATCATATCGATGTCAACCGTTCCGTAAAGAAGCTTCTTTGCGGTTGCTACGAAGATGTTGCCGGGGCCTACAATCTTTGATACCTTGGGTATCTCATCTGTACCATATGCTAAAGCCGCAACAGCCTGAGCACCACCGCACATGAATATCTTATCAACGCCGCATAATGCCGCCGCTACCAAAATATCCTTATTGGGTGTGCCGTCCTTTAAGGGAGGTGTAACCATAACGATTTCACGAACGCCTGCAATCTTTGCGGGGATAGCGTTCATCAGAACGGAGGAAGGATAAGCCGCTGTACCGCCGGGTACGTATAAGCCTACTCTGTCAAGACCTCTCACTCGCTGACCTAAGATACAGCCGCTTTCATCAGTCATCATATAGCCGTTCTGCTTCTGCTTTTCGTGGAACTTTGTAATATTCTCCACGCAGTTAAGCATTGCGTTTACAAATTCGGAATCTGCCTCTGTAAGCGCATCCTGAATTACTTCGTCAGGTACTCTGTAATACTGTACGTTTGCGCAGTCAAACTTTGCGGTATATTCCTTTACCGCCTCGTCGCCTCTTTCGGCTACGTCGGAAAGTATAGCCTTTACAGTCTTTTCTACTTCAAGGTTTACTTCGCCGCTTCTTTTTTTCATATCGGCGAGAAATTCCTTTTCTGCGCCGTCAGCTTTGATTATCTTTATCATACTATTGCCTTTCTTTTATTGTCATTATAAATTGCTTTCCATCTTCTGAAGGAGAGCTTCTATATCATTCTTTTTGAGCTTCATACTAACGGGATTTACGATAACTCTTGCGGAGATAGGAGATACGTCCTCATATACCGCAAGTCCGTTTTCCTTTAAGGTAGTACCCGTTTCTACGATATCAACGATACCGTCGGAGAGGCTGAACAGAGGAGCAAGCTCCACAGAGCCTTCTATCTTTACTATATCAACGTCCATTCCCTTCGCTTCAAAAAAGCGTCTTGTAACGTTGGGATATTTTGTTGCGATGGTCTTTACGCCATAGCCCTTGTAAAAGTCTGTTCCTGCCTTTACCGCAAGTGCAAAACGGCATCTGCCGAAACCAAGGTCGCACACCTCGAAGAACTTTCCACCGTACTCGTCTATAGTATCCTTACCTACAACCCCCATATCGCATACGCCGTGCTCAACGTAGGTGATAACGTCTGCCGCCTTGGCAAGCACTACCTCGATATCAGCACCGGGGATTTCAAGGATGAGTCTTCTTCCCTTATCACGAAGCTGGGATACGTCATAGCCTATCTTTTCAAAAAGGTTTACCGTATCCTTTTCAAGTCTGCCCTTTGTAAGAGCAATTCTTATTGTCTTGTTACTGTTCATTGTCCGTTCCTTTATTCTATCTCAATTATTTCGGTATTGCTGTCTATGATTATAAGCTTTGGTATATTGTTTTCCTTTGCAAAAGCTCTTGCCTCTTCCTCTGTGGAGCAGGTGCAGAACTGAGCGATAATGCCGGAACCGGTAAGCTCGCCGCAATGTCGGATACCCTCGGTGAGATAACCGTCTTTTGCAAATACTAAAACGTCAGCACTTCTTACGTAGCTTTCCTCGGCTCTCTTTATAGTAGCTGATGCGATAGCGTTTACGTTAGCCGCAAAGCCGATAGCACCGCATTCTTCAGCTCCGAAGCTACCTACAAGAGTATCGTATCTTCCGCCTGAAATTACTGCCTGACCATATTCCTCGATATATCCTCTGAATATGATACCTGTGTAATACTCCGCCTTGTTTACAAGTCCTAAGTCAACTGTTATGCTGTCCTTGTCATAAAGTCTGCATAACGCATCGTAGGTTTCCTTAAGCTCTGACAGTCTGTCAGCAAGCTCTGTGTTACTGAACAGCTTTTCTGCTGTCTCGAATACCTCTTCACCACCGAAAAGTCTGGGAAGCGCTAAAAGAAGCTCTGCATACTTTTTCTTGTTGCCGTCAGTCATTTTTTCCGTCTTTGCGGCAATCCAGCTTTTAAGCTCGGGGGTGTTCTTGCTTTCGATAAGCACTCTTACCGTTTCTTCATCTTCTTCAAGAGATAAAGCGTAAAGCAGGTATTTATAGAAGGTGTTATCACCAAGCTCCAGTCTTGTATCTGTACTGCCGCATTCGCATAAAACTCTTGCCGCAAGAGAGAGTGCCTCTAAATCCGCTCTCTTTTCGTCGCCGCCGATGATTTCTATACCTGTCTGGAGTATTTCGTCGTCCCTGCCTGAAAGCTTGGGGTTGCAACGGTAGATGTTCTGTGAATAGAAAAGCTTTAAAGGCTTTCTGCTACCTTTAAGTCTTGTGGCAACTATTCTTGCGATAGGCATTGTACTGTCAGGACGCATAACCATAAGTCTGCCCTTGCCGTCGATAAGCTTGTACATACTCTCCTGACGGAAGCTTCTTGCCTTCATATTGAATACGTCATAGAATTCAAGTGCGGGTGTAATGACCTCGCTGTAGCCGTTCATAATAAACAGGTATCTCAGCTTGTCCTCTTCTCTTTTTCTTACCGCACACTCCTCAAAGAGCAGGTCTCTCGTGCCCTCAGGAGTAATTAAATCGTAGCCCTTCATATTGTTCTTTCCTTTCGGTGTTCTTTATGTAAATTCTGATTATTTTCACGTTTACGTATCGCCGCACTTTAGCGTGCTAATGTGCTATCACGATAATATGATAACACATTACAGCTGAATTGTCAACTAAATCAGGGGCTTCTGCCTTTATTTCGGCAGAAGAGCCAAAATGTATTATAGATAATTGCTTTTTTTATGCATTATCACCGCCCGCTGTGAATAAGCGGGCGATGGATAATTATAAATCAGAAAAATGAAATCTGTGCCGACTGTGGCAGATCGCCGAATACACCCATATCGCTGAGCTTTGCGAGTACCGTGCTGTTGATACCTGATTTGAACTGAATATCGTCAACGCAGATAAAATCGCCCTCGTCAATGACCTCTTTAAGTCTGATTGCGGCGTTTTCTCCACAGCCTGCAACCGCCATAAAGGGCAGTCTTAAATTGCCATCCTCAATAGCATAGGTGGTTGCGGTTGATTTCTTATAATCAACCGGCAGGAAGTTGATACCTCTGAGCATCATTTCGTGAACAAGCAGTAATGCTTCCACCATTGCCTTGTCCTTGGGAGTAGCGTCGGGATTGCTCTGTATCTGCTGTATCTTGTTTCTTACTACGTTTACACCGCCAAGAACCGTATCAACGTCAATATTTTCCGTATGCTTTGTAAGTATTGCGGCATAGAACTCCGAAGGATAATACACCTTGAACCAGCAGAGCTTTACAGCACCCATTACGTATGCGGCGGCGTGCGCCTTGGGGAACATGTACTTGATCTTCTTACAGCTGTCTATATACCACTGGGGAACGTTGTTATCACGGAACGCCTGCTCTATTTCTTCGTCAAAGAGCTTCATAGCGTTACCCTTACGGGTGATTTCCATTATCTTAAAGGCAAGTCCCGGCTCAACGCCCTTGTGCATAAGATATACCATGATATCGTCACGGCATCCGATAACCTCGGAAATGGTGCAGGTTCCGTTGGCGATAAGCTCCTGAGCGTTACCAAGCCATACGTCCGTACCGTGAGAAAGTCCCGAAATCTGCAGAAGGTCGGAGAACTTTTTCGGCTGGGCGTCTTTAAGCATCTGGAGTGTAAATGACGTACCGAATTCGGGAATACCGTAAGTACCGCTTGATACACCTAAATCCTCTTCCTTTATGCCAAGAGGCTCTGTGGAAGTAAATAACTGCATTACCTTAGGATCGGAGGTGGGTACGTCGGCAATCTTTATGCCTGTCATATCCTCAAGGTGCTTATAAAGTGTCGGCACATCGTGTCCCAGCTCGTCAAGCTTCAGGATAGTATCGTGAAGAGCGTGGAAGTCGAAGTGAGTGGTTATCATATCGCTTTCTGCCTTTTCAGCAGGATGCTGAACGGCAGTAAAGTCATATACGTCAAATTCGCTGGGTACAACTACCATGCCGCCGGGGTGCTGGGAGGTGGTACGCTTGATACCCGTACAGCCTGCGGCAAGTCTTGAAATCTCTGCATTGCAGGCGGAGGTTCCCTTTAATTCAAGCCACTTCTTTACAAAGCCGATTGCAGTCTTTTCCTGCACCGCAGAAATAGTACCCGCCTTGAACACGTGATCCTTACCGAATAATTCTTCTGTGTATCTGTGTACCTTGCCCTGCACTTCGCCTGAGAAGTTAAGGTCGATATCAGGTGATTTGTCACCCTTGAAGCCAAGGAAGGTCTCAAAGGGGATGTCGTGTCCGTCACGGAGCATATCAATATCACAATGAGGACATTTTTTAGGAGGTAAGTCAAAGCCTGAGCCTACAGAACCGTCGGTGATAAATTCGTTATAACGGCACTTGGGACAACGATAGTGAGGAGGTAAGGGGTTAACCTCTGAAATACCACCCATTATAGCAACTACCGATGAACCTACCGAACCACGGGAGCCTACAAGGTATCCGTTCTGCTCGGAATATGCAACCAGCTTCTGTGCAATCATATAAAGTACGCCGAAGCCGTATTTTATGATAGAGTCAAGCTCCTTCTGGAGTCTTGTCTTTACTACCTCCGGAATTTCTCCGTTATAGCCGTACCAATCCATAGCTCTGTCCCAGCAACGCTGCTGAAGTTCTTCGTCAGCACCGTCGATATGGGGAGTATACGTTCCCTTGGGGATAGGTCTTACGACTTCAATCATATCAGCTATTTTATTGGTGTTTTCTACAACTACCTCGTATGCCTTCTCTTCGCCAAGATAAGCGAATTCAGCCAGCATCTCTTCGGTAGTTCTGAAATAGAGCGGTGCCTGGTTTTCAAAATCGCCGTAGCCCTGACCCGCCTGAAGAATCTCACGGAATACGCCGTCCTCGGGATTCATAAAATGTACGTCGCAGGTGGCAACTACCGGCTTTCCGAGTCTGTCGCCAAGCTCTACTATCTTTCTGTTTAGGTTTTCAAGCTCTTCTATGCTCTGCACGTCGCCCTTGCGGTATAAGAACATATTGTTACCGATAGGCTGGATTTCAAGAAAATCATAGAAGGATGCAATCTCGTCTATCTTATCCTGGGGAGCATTTTCTAAAATTGCTCTGAATAATTCACCCGCCTCGCAGGCACTACCGATTATAAGTCCCTCTCTGTATTTTTCAAGGAGAGATTTTGGTATTCTCGGCTTTTTATAGAAATAATCAAGGTTGGATGCAGAAATAAGTCTGTACAGATTTTTAAGGCCTGTCTTGTTCTGTACAAGGATTATCTGATGATAATATGGGAGCTTCTTTATATCAACGTCACCGAAGGCTCTGTTGAAGTCGCCTATCGTTTCAAGCTTTGAGAGCTTCTTTGTATCGTTTACGATATGTATATAAATATCGCAGAGCATTTTTGCATCCGCTACAGCTCTGTGGTGATCGAATTCACCGAGCTTATAGTATTTTGCTATAGTATCAAGCTTGTGGTTTTTAAGTCCTTTGAGGGACGCCTTGCTTATCGCAAGGGTATCGACTACGGGATTTGTGAATTCTCTGCCCATGCGGGATAACGCACTCTTTATAAAGGAAACGTCAAATTTTGCATTATGTGCCGCTACGGGAGCTGTTCCCACAAACGCCATAAAGTCTGCAACTGCCTTCTCCTCTGTGGGAGCATCCTTTACCATATCGTCGGTGATACCGGTAAGCTGCTGGATATTCATCGGAATAGGCATCATCGGATTTACAAAGGTAGAAAATTCTTCTACTATTTCTAAATTTCTGAGCTTTACAGCGCCTATTTCGGTTATTCTCTCGCTTGCAGGGTGAAGTCCTGTGGTCTCAAGGTCGAAAATTACGATATCGCCGTTTATATCGATGTCGTCGCAACCATCCACTATGGTACTGCCATCGTTTACAAAGTATGCTTCAAGTCCGTAGATGACCTTGAAGTCGGGATCGTCCTTGTTTATCTTTTCTACTGTGTTCATAGCTTCGGGGTACGCCTGGGCATTGCCGTGATCGGTTATGGCTATTGCTCTGTGTCCCCACTTATGAGCCTGCTTTATAAGGTCGGCAGGAGCTGTTACAGCGTCCATATCGGACATTGTTGTATGAAGGTGAAGCTCAACTCGCTTTACTTCGGCATTATCCTTCTTTACGGTAGTAGTGACCGTCATAACGGAGGTGGGATTAAATACGTTGCACTTCATAAATTCATCAGCCTTGAAGCTACCTGTTGCAAGTATCTTTGTACCCTTTGAGATAAAGCCGATGCTGTCCATCTTTGCCGAAGGAACAAAAAGCTTCATCATCATAGAATTTGTTCTGTCGCTGAAGGCGGCGGTAACAATCACGGATTTGCCTGACTTTGTTTCCTTCTTTTCGACCTCGAATATCTCGCCCCAGACGGTTACCTCATCTCTTTCATTCGTAACAGAAGCCATAGTAACCGGATGATCGTTTATAGGTCTGCCCATAACGAGAGTTGCCGTGCTGTTGAAGAGCGTTGTATCAAACATAAGCTCCATTTCTTCAGGGTTGTCAAGTACGTTAAGACGTCCGCCGAAGCCACCGCTCTGTGCAGGCGGCGCACCGAAGGAGGGTGCAGAAAAATCAGGCTTAGGCTTTGCCATTGTGTAATTTTCCTTCATCTGCACCTGAATAATATTTTCCGCTAAGAAACTGTTCTGATTCGTATAGGTATCCAACTTGTAGCTACCGCTCATAACAACGGTTACGTAATCGTCGAAAAAGCTGTATTTATCGATTTCAGCAGTCTGCGCAAACATCTTTACGGGAATCTTGCCCGTGCCATCGTAAAGATTTGCGGAGATTATAGTATATACGCCGTTTCTCGTATCTCTGCGCTCTACGTCGGACAGCTCGCCCCACACGACTACTCTGTCATATTCGCCGTTAAGGGCGGATATATCGGTAGGCTGTTCCTCTATCATATCGCCAAGATATAAAAGAGCATTCTGCTCGTATTTTTCGCTTTCATATGAAAAGCTCTTGTTCTTAGGCTTTTCATAGGGAGTGGGGCGACTTTTTCTGCCACCCGATTTCTTGGTTTCCGATTTTTCAGTGGCTCTTTTTCTTATAGCGTCAAAATCGGGAAGCGGCTGGGAGGCAAGCTCCTCGTAATACATTCTGTCCATTTCCTCAAAATCCACGGATTTTACTTCAAGGAAGGTTATATGCACACTCTTACCGAATACGCCTTTTATAAACTTTTCAATTTCCTTATCTATCTTTTCACTTATAAGCAGATCGTAACCGCCGTGCATAAGTGAAAACTCGAAGGTATCACCGTCATCGGATATTTCAGCATCGTCAAGATAGCCGTTTATCATACCGTATGTACCCTTCATAATGTCTACTATATCACGAAGATATGCAGAATCAAACAGACTCTCATCATATTTCGGGTATATCTTTACCGACGGCACACCAAGGTATTTTCTTATAACGTCCGCATTTTCTATAAGAAGTGATGCGGGAATAAGCTCGTCCGCCTCAAGCTGGAGGATAAGGCTTTTATCACTGTCATCGCAGAGAATGGACAGCAGTCTGCCCTCTCCTACCTTATCAGTCAGCTCTACGCTATTCAGAATTTCTTTCAGCTTTGCCATTTTCTTTTTACCATCCTTTATACAATCTTTTCTACTTCTTTAAGAAGCTCGCAAAGCAGTTCTTCTTCTCTTACCTTTTTTATTATCTCACCCTTTTTGAATATAATGCCCTCGCCCTTACCGCCTGCAATACCAAGGTCGGCTTCTCTTGCCTCTCCCGGTCCGTTTACAACACAGCCCATAACGGCGATTTTTATATTCTTCTTTATATCTCTTGTAGCATTTTCGACCTTTTCGGCAAGTCCGATAAGGTCTATTGAGGTTCTGCCGCAGGTGGGACAGGATACTATCTCTACGCCCTCGCCCATTCCTACAGCCTTTAAAATATCCTTTGCGGCGTACACTTCATTTATAGGATCTGCAGTAAGGGAAACCCTTATAGTATCACCGATACCATCGGATAAAAGAGAGCCTATGCCCACAGCGGATTTTAAAATACCCATATGCTGTGTACCTGCCTCGGTGACGCCTAAATGAAGCGGATAAGGATATTTTTCACGTATTGCTCTGTAGCTGTTTATCATAAGCCTTACGTCAGAGGATTTGACCGACAGAACGATATCGTCAAAATCAAACTTTCTGAGTAATGCAATATGTCTTTCTGCACTTTCACAAAGTGCCTGCGGAGTAGGACTGCCGTATTTCTGTAAAAGCTCCTTTTCAAGTGAGCCGCTGTTTACCCCTATTCTTATAGGAATGTTCTTGACTTTACAGATATCGGCTACCGCCTTTACCCTGTCTTCGCCACCGATATTGCCCGGATTTATTCTTATCTTGTCAACTCCAAGCTCAGCACAGCGAAGTGCTATTCTGTAGTCAAAATGAATATCGGCAACAACGGGAATATTGACTGCATTTTTTAGTGCTGTAATAAGCTGTGCATCCTCTATAGTGGGTACAGCGGTACGTATTATCTCACAGCCTGCCTTTTCAAGGGCTATAGCCTGCTCCACGTTCCCCTTTATATCGTGAGCGGGTACGCTCAGCATTGACTGGATATATATTTTTTCACCGCCAAGCAATAAATTGCCGAGCTTTACCTTTTTTTCACTCATATTTTCTCCTGTTATCCGCCTGAAAAAATTCTTACTATATCATTGAAGGTCACTATAACCATAAGCAGCATAAGAGCTACAATGCCTATAAAATGAACAAGACCTTCGTGCTCTGCCTTGATAGGCTTTCTTCTTATTGCCTCGATGATGAGGAATACCAGTCTGCCGCCGTCCATAGCAGGGATAGGAAGCAGATTTACTATACCGACGTTTATCGCTATAAGTGCCGCTAACGTAAGAAGTGAGCCAAGTCCGAAGGCGGCTACCGTACCTACGCTCTGCACAACGCCCACAGGGCCTGACATTTCGTTAAGTCCGTAGGTGCCTGTCAGCAGATTGATAAGGGATATCCAGATAAGTCTTGCATCGGATACGAAGGTTTTTGCCGTTGCAGAAATCACAGAGACGAAATCCTTCTTTACGCCGTATACGATAAAGTCAAGATAAAGATTATTCTGCTCCGTTTCATAGCCTTCCTTGTACTTATCAGTTATCTTTCTGAATTCTGCGGCAAAGGTGCCGTCTGTTTCCTCTAAGGCTACAAAAGCCGACGTGTAACTGTTATCGGTAATATCGAAATACTCTGTGGGGAGCGCCGCAAATCCCGACCTTTCGCCCACAAGCTCCTTATAATCTGCAAGGAACTGGGCGTATGCCTTGGAGGCAAAGCGCACATCCTTCAGCTCTACCGCCTTTCCGTCACGGATAACCACAAAATCATATTTGTAGAAGCCTGAGCCTTCTTCTCTCGAATCGGAGTTTGTGAGCTGGAAGGAAATATCCATTGTGGTGAATATCTTCATTCCGTTTATGCTATCGATGGTATCGCCCTTCATAAGCTGATTAGAGCTTATTGAACCCTCCTGAAAGCCTGCAACCGTCGTTGTGGTTACAATATCGTTTGACAGCACCGCAAACAAACAGAAGATGAAGCCGAGAACAAAGTTCATAAACGCACCTGCGGCTATAACAAGTATTCTCATCCATACCGGCTTATTGCGGAAGCTGTTCGGATCGTCGCTTTCCACGTCCTCGTCAAGGGATACGTAGCCACCTATAGGCAGAAGTCTTAACGAGTACAGGGTTGCACCCTTCTGCTTTTTGAAAATGGCGGGACCCATACCTATTGAAAATTCATTGACCTTCATTTTACAAAGCTTTGCAACTGTAAAATGACCGAATTCGTGAATCAGAATTATAAGCAGGAACATTACTATTCCGATGATTATACCAAAAATATCCAAATCTATCTCCTTATCATCTATTATCTCTTTAGCTTAATCTCAAATCTTGCTTTTTACGTATTCTCTTGCGGCAATCTCCGTTTCGAGTACTGTTTCAAGAGTTACTATATCGGCAGGCTTTGCCTCCTCAAGCGCTCCCGCAACCAGCTCGCCTATGCGGTAAAAGGGTATCTTATCCTGAAGGAAAAGCTCTACCGCCGTTTCGTTGGCGCTGTTCAGCACCGTGCAGGCTGTACCCCTTCTCTTTATCGCCTTCTTCGCTGATGCAAGGCAGAGGAAGGTTTCTTCGTCCGCTCTTGCGAAGGTGAGTGTGCCGACGTCTGCAAGAGAAAGTCTTTTTACGTCGCAGTCAAATCTTTCGGGGTAGGTCAGCGCAAGCTGAATCGGTATCTTCATATCAGGTACTCCGAGCTGTCCGATTATCGAGCCGTCCGCATACTGAACGGCAGAATGGAGTATGCTCTGGCGGTGTACCAGTATCTCAATATCGTCCGGTGCGGTATCAAAAAGCCATACCGCTTCTATAAGCTCAAGCCCCTTATTCATAAGTGTAGCAGAATCAATGGTTATTTTTTGTCCCATTGCCCAGTTGGGATGCTTTAATGCCTGAGCTTTTGTAACTGCCTTCAGCTGTTCGTAGCTGTAGCCATAAAAGGGGCCGCCTGACGCTGTAAGCAGAATCTTGTCAATTTTATTTTTTTCATTTCCCATAAGAGACTGAAAAATCGCACTATGCTCGCTGTCTATCGGGATAATCGGCAGATTTTTTTCCGCCGCCTTTTTCATTACAAGCTCTCCGCCTGTAACAAGAGTTTCCTTATTGGCAAGAGCAACCTGATTACCGCTGTCAAGAGCCGCAAGAGTAGGGCGTAGTCCCACCATACCGACAACCGCATTCACTACAATATCGACTTTAACGGAAGCCACCTCGCAGAGTCCTTCCATGCCGCAAAGTATCTTTATATCGGTGTCGGCAAGCTCTGTCCTGACATAATCATAACACGAAGCATCCATAACGCAGACGTATTCGGGTCTGAATTCTCTTGCCTGCTCGCAGAGGAGTCTGCCGCTTTTATTGGCTGTAAGCGCCTTTACCTTTATATTATGCTTACGACATACCTCAAGAGTCTGTGTACCTATTGAACCTGTACTGCCAAGCAATGTTACGTTACGTGGGATACTCATGTTAGTCTCCTTAAAGGATAATTTTATGATAGCATCACGTTAACCTGCTATCAGAATAAACGAATAAATACGACAACAATGCCGAAGCTGAATATCTCCGGCATTGGTTCTTAAATTATTATATCTGTGTAATCGGTGCGCACATCTGGAACAGCATATATGCAAAGGGAGCGGCGAAAAGCACGCTGTCGAATCTGTCCAGAACTCCGCCGTGTCCGGGGAGGAAGTTGCCGAAATCCTTTACCGAGCATTCTCTCTTGATAAGAGAAGCGGAAAGGTCGCCAAGCACACCCAGTACGGAAAGCACAAGGGATAACCCAACAAGATACAGATAGTTTACGCTGAAGGTGTGTACGCCGTTGTTTATCGAAGCGTCGATAAACTCGTACACAAAGCAGGTAATAAGAGCTACTATACCGGTTGTAACGATACCACCGATAAAGCCCTCCCAGGTCTTTTTGGGACTTATCTTTGGGCACATCTTATGCTTGCCTAAGAAGGTGCCTACAAAGTATGCACCTGCATCACCCACCCACACGCTGAGCATTATATATACAATGTAAAACATAGCGTGCTGGGGGAAGTTGGTTCTTATAAAGGAAATGGTATTGAGTGCCAGCGGTATAGCAAGTGAAACAAAGGATACTAAAGCCACCTGCTCGAATTTTACCCTTTCGTGCTTTGCTATCATAGTGAAGGCAAGCAGAATTATAAAGCACAGATAAAACAGCTTTACGTGTTGTCTCAATGCGTCTATCCAGTACACGAAGGGTACTGCCGCCACGAACACAAGGCTGAGTGCGGATAGAAGCTTGTTTTTCAGATACTTTGTCGCCATAAGCAGCTCGTATACCGCTACTACTGAAAATAAAGTCATAGCGATATAATACAGAAGCTCATTATTGAGTATTACGACCACAAGCCCTATAGGTATTGCTATAGCCGCAGATATTAGTCTTTTTGCCATTGATATTCCTTTCCAAAAGGATCAGACTCCACCAAATCTGCGGTTACGGGACATATATTCCTCGCATGCCGTCATAAGATCCTTTTTTGAAAAATCGGGCCAGAGCACATCCATAAATACAAGCTCGGCATAAGCCGCCTGCCACACTAAAAAGTTGGAGGTGCGCTGTTCTCCGCTGGGTCTTATAATAAGATCCGCTGGCGGAATTCCCCTGGTATAGAGATAATTATCAAAGAAAGCTTCGTCTATCTCATCTATACTTATTTTTCCGCTTTTATATTCCTCGGCTATTCTTCTTGCGGCGGTTACGATTTCGTCTCTGCCGCCGTAATTCAGCGCAACAAGAATATAAAGGCCATCGTTTTTAGCGGAGACCTCCTCTATTTCGGTAAGTCTTGCCGCTACGTCGTCGGAAAAAGCCGACTTGTCGCCAAGAAAAATAATTCTTGTATTCTTCTGGGACATTTTTCTTATATCATCAAGATATTTATTGAGCAATGACATAATGGCGTCAACTTCTTCTTTAGGGCGTTTCCAGTTTTCTGTTGAAAAGGCGTAGAAGGTAGCGTATTTTATACCAAGCTCCCTGCACCATTCCACAGTTTTTTTGAACACCTTTGCACCCTGGGCATGACCTGCGGTACGGGGCAGACCACGATTTTTCGCCCATCTGCCGTTACCGTCCATTATTATGCCTACGTGAAGAGGCATCTGCTCCTTTGGTAAAACCATTTCAGCCAATTTTATACCGTCATTATTTCCTTTTCTTTATTTGCGCAAACACCGTCGATCTTATCGCAGAACTTGTCTGTGTGATCCTGAACCTTCTTTTCGCAGTCCTTTAAATCATCCTCTGTGATTTCGGAATTCTTCTTCATAGCCTTGAGCTTATCCATAGCATCACGACGAACGTTTCTTATTGCTACCTTGCTATCTTCACCCATCTTCTTGATCTGCTTGCAAAGTTCCTTTCTTCTTTCCTCTGTAAGCTGGGGGAATACTATACGTATAGCCTTGCCGTCATTTGTAGGTGTTATACCGATGTCGCTTGCAAGAATTGCTTTTTCTATGGACTTTAAGGTCGAAGCATCCCAGGGAGTGATAACGAGGATTCTTGCTTCTGCAACTGAAATAGCCGCCATAGCGTTGATCTGTGTGGGTACTCCGTAATAATCTACTGTGATTCTGTCAAGAACAGCAGGGTTTGCTCTTCCTGCACGGATGGTTGCGAATTCGTTTTCAAGAGCTGCAACGCACTTTTCCATTTTTTCTTTTGCTGTGTTGATTGTAGCCTTCATAATTTTTTATTCCTTTCAGTTATTACCGTTTATTTATGCGATACCCATCGCTTAGTTACTTAGCTTACTACCGTACCTACCTTTTCACCCATAACTGCGTCATAGATGTTGTCAGGTCTGCTTAAATCGAATACTAAAATAGGTGTCTTGTTGTCGCTGCACATTGCCGCCGCCGCACTGTCCATAACCTTTAAGCTATGAACGAGAATTTCGTGGTGGGAAAGTGTTTCGTACTTTACTGCATCTGCATACTTGTGAGGATCCTTATCATAGATACCATCAACCATCGTAGCCTTGAGAAGTATATCAGCGTTTATCTCAGCCGCTCTTAAAGCCGCCGCACTATCAGTTGAGAAGAAGGGACTACCTGTACCGCAACCGAAGATTACGATTCTGCCCTTTTCAAAGTGTCTTAAGGTCTTCTGTCTGATATAGGGCTCTGCGATCTGCTTCATATCGATAGCAGTCTGAACTCTTACCTCACAGCCGAGTCCTTCGAGAACGTCTGCTACTGCGAGAGCGTTCATAGCGGTTGCCAGCATACCGATGTGGTCTGCTCTTACTCTGTCCATCGTATCGCTGGAGCGACCTCTCCAGTAGTTGCCGCCGCCTACTACGATACCTATCTGTGCGCCTGCATCGGAGCATTTCTTAATGCTCTTGCAGATTTCTGTTATTGTGGGGATATCAAGTCCCATTTTCTTTTCACCGGCAAGAGCCTCGCCGCTGAGCTTTAAAAGTATTCTCTTGTATTTAAGCTGTTTTTCCATCGGGGTATTTCCTTTCGCAAGTTAAGATTTCTTTTACATCAGTAGTTAAGTATTCTGATTCTTCCTAAAAGCGTTGCCTTCTTCTGAAGCTCGATGAGCTTTTCTTCACATTCCTTCTCGCTTATCGCTGTGGTTGTGAATGCCAGCTCGTCAGCAGGAGCGCCCTTTCTTGAAAGATATGCAACCTCACCGAAGAGATATTCGATAAGGGATTTGTCTGTACCGCTTACTCTTATGTAATTCTCGCATACAATATTTTCTGTAGCTTCGATGAAATCCTGCTCGCTGTCCTCCCAGCGAAGTGACTTTGAAGTACCTGTAGCCTTTACCACGTCAACAACGTCAGCAACTACAGCACTTGCCGTGGGGAGCTTACCTGCGCCCTTACCGTAGAATACCACGTCACCTGTGGAGTCGCCTCTTACAAGAATGGCGTTGAATACGTCGTTTACGCCTGCAAGCTGGCTGTCCTCGTGAATGAAGGCGGGACAAACCATAATTGCAATCTTGTCGTCTTCCTGTCTTGCCGCCCAGCCGATAAGCTTTATCGAGCCGCCGAAGTTTTCACAGTAGGCAACGTCCTCGGGAGTTATCTTTGTGATACCCTCTGTGTGGATGTTATCAGGATAAACGTGTCTGCCGAAGGAAAGGGATGCAAGTATGCATATCTTTCTGCAGGCGTCGATACCGTCCACGTCTGCGGAAGGATCACGCTCGGCATAGCCAAGCTCCTGCGCTATCTTAAGAGCCTCGTCGAAGCCCATATTGTCTCTTATCATCTTTGTAAGGATGAAGTTTGTCGTGCCGTTTAAGATACCTGCAATCTCTTCGATGCGGTTTGCGGAAAGGCACTGGTGTAAAGGTCTGATGATAGGAATACCACCGCCTACGCTTGCTTCAAAGAAGAAGTTTATATTCTTTTCCTTTGCTATAGAGAGAAGCTCTGCACCATAGGTAGCAACAAGCTCCTTATTTGACGTTACAACGCTCTTACCTGCTTCGAGTGAAGCCTTTACGTAAGGATATGCAAACTTTACGCCGCCTAAAACTTCTACGACCACGTCTATTTCAGGATCGTTTACAATTACGTTAAAATCCTTTGTGAATTTATCTGCGTAGGGGCTATCGGGAAAATCTCTTAAATCGAGGATATATTTAACTTCTATACCCTGACCTGCCTTCTTTTCCAGTCCCTGCTGATTTTTATAAATTACTTCGACCGTTCCCGAACCGACAACGCCGTAGCCCAGAACTGCTATTTTAGCCATATCTGTGACCATTCCTTTCTTTTGCTCTTGGATTATATTATATTCACATTAAAGTATATCATATTTTACCCGAAGTTACAAGAGTTTTTTTCAGCTTTTTGAAATTTCTACATAAGGAATTGCTGTTCATCTCTTTTTATACCAAGGAGTGGCGCAAGATATTTTCCCGTGTAGGAGATATCAGTTGCCGCTACCTCCTCGGGAGTGCCGCTTGCAATTACCATACCGCCCTTGTCACCGCCCTCGGGGCCCATATCTATGATATAGTCGGCAGTCTTGATAACGTCGAGATTGTGCTCTATGACAAGCACGGTATTTCCGCCGTCAGTCAGCTTCTGAAGTACTTCAATCAGCTTGTGTACGTCTGCTGTATGAAGTCCCGTTGTAGGCTCGTCAAGGATGTATACCGTCTTTCCCGTAGCTCTCTTTGAAAGCTCTGTAGCGAGCTTTACTCTCTGTGCCTCGCCGCCTGAAAGAGTGGTTGCAGGCTGACCTATCTTGACGTAGCCAAGTCCCACGTCATAAAGAGTCTGAAGCTTGCGACGTATCTTTTCGTGGTTTTCAAAGAAGGCAAGTCCGTCCTCTACCGTCATTTCCAGCACGTCGTAGATATTCTTGCCCTTATACTTTACCTCAAGGGTTTCTCTGTTGTAGCGGTGTCCTTTACATACCTCACAAGGAACGTATATATCGGGTAAGAAGTGCATTTCTATCTTCTTGATACCGTCGCCCTCGCAGGCTTCGCATCTGCCGCCCTTGATATTGAAGGAGAATCTACCACTTGTATAACCACGCATTTTCGCATCGTTTGTCTGGGCGAAAAGCTCTCTTATATCGCTGAATACGCCGGTATAGGTAGCAGGGTTGGAACGGGGAGTTCTGCCTATGGGAGACTGGTCTATTGCAATCACCTTATCAAGATGACTTACACCGCTGATGCTGTCAAAGTCCCCTGCTCTTATTCTTGCACGGTTGAGCTTTGCCACAAGGTGCTTATATACAATCTCGTTTATAAGGGAGCTTTTACCGCTACCCGATACACCGGTTATGCAGGTGAAAATACCAAGGGGTATCTTTACCATGATATCCTTAAGATTGTTCTCTCTTGCGCCCTTTACTGTAAGCCATTTGCCGGTAAGCTCTCTTCTCTTTTCGGGTATCTCTATCTTCAGCTTGCCGCTTAAATACTGTCCTGTGATAGAACGCTCACAGTCCATAATATCCTGAAGGCTACCTGCACAGATTATTTCACCGCCGTGTACACCTGCACCGGGGCCTATATCAACTACGTAATCTGCGGCTCTCATAGTGTCCTCATCGTGTTCTACAACGATAAGGGTATTTCCTAAATCACGCAGATGGCGGAGTGTCGCAATCAGCTTGTCATTATCTCTCTGATGCAGTCCGATACTCGGCTCATCAAGGATATAAAGCACGCCCATAAGGTAACTGCCTATCTGGGTTGCCAGTCTTATTCTCTGACTTTCACCGCCTGACAAGGTACCTGCGGCACGTGATAAGGTGAGATATTCAAGACCTACGCTCTGTAAAAAGCCCAGTCTTTCTCTTATCTCCTTTAAAATCTGCTTTGCTATCATCATATCACGTTCTGAAAGCTCGATGGAGTTTACAAAATCCAAAGCATCAGCTACGCTCATATTACAGAAATCGTTGATATTCTTATCAGCAACCGTTACGCAGAGCGCTTCCTTTTTCAGTCTCTGTCCGTGACAGTCAGGGCAGGTGCTGTCACCCATATACTGAGCAATATCGTCTCTTGAATAACTGCTCTGGGTTTCTCTGTAACGGCGTTCAAGGTTATTTATTACGCCCTCGAATGCCGCCATATATTCGCCACCGCCCTGCTCGCTGCTTCTTACTATCTTTATTTTCTTATCACCAGTACCGTAAAGCAGAGCCTCAATCTGTTTTCTTTCAAGATCCTTTAAGGGAGTTTCGACGCTGAAGCCGTATTCTCTTGCGATAGCGTCAAAATACATCTGTGCTATTGTGCCGTCGGCGTATTTCCAGCCGCTTGCTCTTATAGCGTTTTCCTTTACAGAAAGCTCCATATTGGGGATTATAAGATTTTCATCTATCGTCTTGTGCATTCCAAGACCGGTACAGGTAGGACAAGCGCCGAAGGGGTTATTGAAGGAGAACATACGGGGTACTAACTCTTCAATACTTACTCCGTGCTCGGGGCAGGCGTAGTTCTGTGAAAAGAGCATCTCCTCTCCGTCTATTACGTCTATCAGAATAAGTCCGTCGGAGAGCTTTCCTGCAACCTCGATACTGTCGGTAAGTCTTGTTCTTATATCCTCCTTCAGCACAAGACGGTCTACTACAACCTCAATATTATGCTTTTTATTCTTATCAAGAGGAATCTGTTCGGATAAATCATAGATTATACCGTCAACTCTTACTCTCGCATAGCCCTGCTTTATAAGATCCTCAAATTCCCTTTTATATTCACCCTTTCTGCCTCTTACAATGGGTGACATAACCTGAAATTTCGTTCTTTCAGGGAGAGTCATTATTTTATCTACTATCTGGTCTACAGTCTGCTGTTTTATCTCCTTACCGCAGACGGGACAATGAGGTACGCCTACTCTCGCATAAAGAAGTCTTAAATAGTCGTATATCTCGGTTACGGTACCTACCGTTGAACGGGGGTTTTTGGAGGTGGTCTTCTGATCGATGGAGATAGCGGGAGATAAACCCTCTATGCTGTCAACGTCAGGCTTTTCCATCTGACCGAGAAACATTCTCGCATAGGAAGAAAGGCTCTCTATATACCTTCTCTGTCCGTCAGCGTATATGGTATCAAAGGCAAGGGAGGATTTTCCCGAACCTGAAAGTCCTGTCATTACGATAAGCTTATCACGGGGCAGTTCTATATCTACGTTCTTTAAATTATGCTCTCTTGCGCCCTTTATAACAATTTTGTCCTTACCCATTACGTTTATCTCCTTTTCTTTATTTTTCTTCCGAAAGCTCCTTTATCTTGTCTCTCAGATATGCGGCATGCTCAAAGTCAAGAAGCTTTGCGGCATTCTTCATTTCTGCCGTGTACTGCTTTATGAGTGCTTCTCTTTGTACCTTGGTCATCTTTCTCGGCTTATTACTATCCTTGCCTGATGAGATTTCCAGTACCGCTCTTACTTCCTTGACAATGGTTTTAGGAACTATGCCGTGTTCTTCGTTATATCTCATCTGTATCTCACGGCGGCGGGCAGTTTCGGTTATCGCTCTTTCCATACTGTCGGTTACGGTATCGGCGTACATTATTACCTTACCCTCTGCATTTCTTGCCGCTCTGCCTATCGTCTGGATAAGTGAGGTCTCGCTTCTTAAAAAGCCCTCCTTATCAGCGTCAAGTATTGCAACAAGGGATACCTCAGGTAGGTCAAGACCTTCTCTTAAAAGGTTGATACCTACAAGCACGTCGAATACGTGCATTCTTAAATCTCTTATAATCTCCATTCTTTCGATGGAATCTATATCGTGGTGCATATAGCGTATCTTTACGCCCATTTTTTCATAGTAGCTGGTAAGATCCTCCGCCATCTTCTTTGTAAGGGTGGTGATAAGCACACATTCGCCCTTGGCGGTCCTCTCGTTTATCTCGGAATATAAGTCCTCTATCTGCCCTTCTACCGGCTTTACTTCTACAATGGGATCAAGCAGTCCCGTAGGTCTTATTACCTGCTCTGCCACGTTTTCGGCTCTTTCGCTTTCGTAGGCGGCAGGGGTTGCAGAAACGTATACCACCTGGTTTATATGGGATGTGAATTCGTCGAAATTCATCGGTCTGTTGTCATAGGCCGAAGGCAGGCGGAAGCCGTAATCCACAAGATTCTTCTTTCTTGCATAGTCGCCACCGAACATACCTCTCACCTGAGGCAACGTTACGTGGCTTTCGTCTATGAACATCAGAAAATCCTCCGGGAAGTGATGCAGAAGGGTTATCGGAGAGCTACCCGGCGCTCTGCCTGAAAGCACTCTTGAATAGTTTTCTACGCCTTTGCAAGTGCCTATTTCACGGAGCATTTCCATATCGTATCTCGTTCTCTGCTCAATTCTCTGGGCTTCTATCAGCTTTTTGTTTTCCGTAAAGAAGCGTACTCTTTCCTCCATCTCATCGTAGATATCGGATAAAGCCTTGTCAAGCCTGTCCTTTCCGACGATATAATGGGATGCAGGGAAAATAGCCACGTGAGAAAAGCGGTTCTTCACTTCGCCCGTGACTATGTCTATTTCGGATATTCTGTCTACCTCGTCTCCGAATAATTCTATTCTTACCGCTCTGTCGGAGGTAGCACCTGCAGGGAAAATCTCAAGCACGTCGCCTCTTACCCTGAACTTATTTCTGATAAAATTCATATCGTTGCGCTCGTACTGTATGTCTACAAGCTTTTTTATAATATCGTCCCTGCCGTATTCCTGACCTACTCTTATCGACAGCATATTTTCACGGTAGTCCTCGGGACTACCAAGGCTGTATATACAGGATACGCTGGCAACTATTATAACGTCCCTGCGCTCCGTGAGTGCCGCAGTTGCGCTGTGCCTCAGTCTGTCTATCTCATCGTTTATTGCACTGTCCTTTTCTATATAGGCGTCGGTTGACGGAATATATGCTTCAGGCTGATAATAGTCATAGTAGGATACAAAATATTCTACCGCATTTTCAGGGAAAAACTCCTTGAACTCGGTACAAAGCTGTGCCGCAAGAGTCTTATTGTGGGCAAGTATAAGGGTAGGCTTATTCACCTTTTCGATTATATTCGCCATTGTAAAGGTCTTGCCACTACCTGTAACACCAAGCAGTACCTGTTCCTTTTTGCCGTCAAGAATACCTCTTGCAAGACTTTCTATTGCCTGAGGCTGATCGCCCATAGGCTTGTAATCTGAATGTAAAATGAATTTATCCATAAATTCTCCGCTATTATTTCAGGTTTATTCTATATCGTCCTCGTCATCGTCTTCGTCATTTTCATCCGCATACCATCCGAAGGTACAACCGGACAGCTGTTCCTTTGCTTCCCTTTCCTTTTGCTCCTGCTCCATTCTGTCCTTTGCGATCTGCGACCACAGATCGGGCAGCAGGTTATTTTCTCTCATGGAAAGCGTTCCGTACTTGCCGACTATTATATGATCCGCAAGGTATATATCTGCATTGTACAGAAGATTGAATACGCTTCGTGTAAGCTTTTTATCCTCGTTTGAGGGTATCTCGCTACCCGTCGGATGGTTATGAGTCAGCATAACTATCGGGCAATGCATACGGACTGTTTTCTGAAACATCTCCATCATATCGGGCTTTACCTGCTCGATACTTCCTCTGCATATTATTTCCTGGGCAACGAAATTATATTTATTGTCAAGGAAAATCATTCTTACGTGCTCACTCTTTTCCGCAAGGAAAATGGACGAACAGAAATTCTTCACATCCTCCGACTTGCTGAGCTTTTCACCTTTCGTAACGCTCTCCTTAAGAGCGCGTCTGAAGACCTCGCCCACGGTCAGTATAAGGCTTGCGGCGGCGTCACCGATTCCGTTTACCTTTTTAAGCTCTTCGGGAGAAGCGGTAAGCACTGCCGTCAGCGTTCCGAATTCCTCTAAAAGCTTGTGAGCCACGGGATTCGTATTACATCTTTTACTGCTGTTATACAGCAGCATTTCAAGTATCTCGTGAGTCTCAAAGCCTTCTCCGCCATCTCTTATGAGACGGCTTACCATTCTGCTTCTGTGTCCCTCGTGAATATTCTTTTTATTACTCATACAAGCCGCCCCCTCTCATAAATTACCGATGGGCAGTATATGCCCATCGGACTTTTTTATTTTCCAAGCATCGCACTACCGATCATTCCTGCCTTGTTACCAAGCGAGCAGATAACGATCTTAGTATTCTTACTGCTGTTTTTACTGTATATCTGCTGTGCTACCTGCTTTTTGAGTGGTATCAGCAGATTGTCACCCTCGTTGCATACGCCACCGCCTATGCAGAGGATATCAGGCTGGAATACGTTTATAACGTTTGCAATTCCTGCCGCAAGATACTTTATATACTTTTCCACTACCTCGGTTGCTTCGGGATCGCCGAGCTTTGCCGCATTGAAGGAGGTACGAGCGGAAATCTTGCCGTCCCTTTCCACCATTTCGTGCATTTTGGTCTGTGGCTTTTCTTCTATCATTTCCTTTGTCATGCGGATAAGTCCGGTAGCTGAGGCATAGGTCTCAAAGCAACCCTTTCTGCCACAGGTACACTGACAACCATCCACCTCGATAACGGTATGACCTATCTCGCCGCCTGCATTGTTTGATCCGCTGTATATCTCGCCATTTATGATTATTCCTGCACCGACTCCCGTGCCAAGCGTCAGCACGACCGCATTTTTTGCGCCCTTTGCCGCACCTGCCAGGAATTCACCGTATGCCGCCACGTTGGCGTCATTTTCGAGAATAACCCTTTTACCGAACTGCTTTTCTATATCCTTTGCCAATGGTACGTTCTCCCAGTGGAGATTGTTTGAATAAAGCACTACACCGTTTTCGCTGTCCATAGTTCCGGGGCATCCCACACCGATGGAGGATATATCCTCCATTGATTTTTCAGCGCCCTCCACAGCCTTTTCAATCGCTTCAAAAACAGCCTTTGAAACACTTTCGTAGCCGTTTGCCGCATTTGTCTTTACCGATACCGAGGATAAAAGGTCATAAGCGTCGTTCACAACGCCTGCCTTGATGTTGGTACCGCCGATGTCTACGCCGATGTAATACTTCATAATCCTACCGTCCTTTCAGAAAAGAAAATTAAATTATGTCTGTAACGATTATTTCAAGCTCGCCGCTTATCTTATATTCACCGAAAGCGGCAGGAATAAAGAAGCTGTCGCCCTTATCTGCTTCCTGTCCGTTTATTTCACCCTTGCCATCCAGCACTAAAATGCTGTTGAAGGATTTTTCCGTTGCTGAAAGTGTAACGTCGCCTGCTACCTTTATTTTATTTACGTTGAAATATTCGCAGGAGCGGAGCAGAGTCTTTTCGCCGCCCTCAATCTTTTCGGGCTTTCCTTCAGGCTTTGTATCGTATTTCGGAGGGCAAAGCTCGGTTACCTCTACCGCCTTTTCAACGTGGAGCTGTCTTGGCTTTCCGTCTGCACCTACTCTGCCATAGTCATATACTCTGTAGGTAGTATTGGAGTTCTGCTGGATTTCGGCAATCAGTATTCCGCTACCGATAGCGTGAAGCGTACCTGCTGTGATATAGAAGACGTCACCCTTATGTACGGGTACGTTATTGGTTACTTCAAGAAGAGTATTTTCTTCAATACGCTTTGCAAATTCTTCTCTTGAGATCTCCTTGTCAAAGCCGTAAATGAGCTTTGCATCGTCATTGCAGTCCACTATGTACCACATTTCCGTCTTACCGTATTCACCCTCTACACGCATTGCATATTCGTTATCGGGATGTACCTGAACGGAAAGATTATCCTTTGCATCAATGAGCTTTATAAGGATAGGGAAATATTCAAAGCGGTCGCAGTTTGTACCGAGTGATGATTTATTTTCCGCTACGTACTGTGTCAGAGTCTTGCCCGCATCCTTGCCGTTTGCAATAATGCTTTCGCCGTCCTTATGGCAGGAAAGCTCCCAGCTTTCTGCTATCTTATCAGCGTCGGATTTCTTGCCGTATTCCTCTCTTAATCTGTTGCCACCCCATAAATAGTCCTTGCAGGGTGCTGTAAGCTTTAAAATTTCCATTTTGGTCATTCCTTTCGGTTATATAAAATTTGTATTCTCTTCAAATTATACTCTTTTCTATTGTAACATATTTTTAAAAAAATGTCCATTACTATATAGACTTTTTTAAAAAAATATGCTATATTTATTTTAAAGGAATCAAAGACAGAAAGGAAGCTATAAAAATGGATGCAATTGTAAAGGAATCTTTAAAGAAGCGTGCAGGCAAGGTCATTGCCGCCCTTGAAAAGAATAATATGAAGGGTTATCTTGTAGATACCGCAGAGCAGGCAAAGGAAATCATAAAGGAGCTTATAAAGGACGATAAGATGATTTTATCAGGCGGCTCTATGACTCTTCGTGATACGGGTATTCAGGACTGGCTGAATGAGGAATATAAGGGAATCTACCTTGACCGTGACAGCGTTCCTGCCGAAGAAGTAGGCGACCTTATGAGAAAGGCGTTTTTTGCCGATACTTATTTTACAAGCACCAATGCGGTAACGGAATTCGGTGAGCTTTACAACGTTGACGGAAACGGAAACAGAGTAGCGGCTATGATATACGGTCCGAAGCAGGTCATAGTTGTGGCAGGTCTCAACAAGATAGTAACCGACCTTCACGCCGCAGTTGACAGACTGGAAACTATCGCTTCCCCTGCAAACTGCATAAGACTGAATAAAAAAACGCCCTGCGCTATGACAGGACGCTGTGGACATTGCGGCGGTGATGACAGAATCTGCAACGACTACGTGATTATGGCTCATCAGAGAGAAAAGGACAGAATAAAGGTTATTATTATTGCGGAAGAAATTGGTTATTAAATAGGATATGGTAAATTTTAAAGCTCAGATGCGGTGCGTCTGAGCTTTTGTGTTACTTGTTTGCGCCACAATTCTGGCAGAACATATCTGCATAAGAATTTTGCGAATTACACTTCTGACAAGTCCAACGATTGTTGTTCGCTGATAAAGCCTGCTGTCTGAAGCTACCAGAATTATTGCTATGTAAAGCTGTAGCAGAATTTTTACTACTATTATCATCGTTACCTGCTTCATAAATTCTCTTTGCATACTGCTGGGTAATTTCAGTGTTTTTTACGATCTCGGATAACGAAACAAATAAAAAATACATAAATAAAGATACAGTACCACCGATTACAAGTGCACCGATGCCCATTCCGACAAACATTGGCTGAAATATATTTCTTATCGAATACTCGATTGAAGCGCCTGTTATCCAGAAAGATACAGCAACTATCGCTGTAATAATAAATCCTACTACCAATAACGACGCTCCAAAGCTACGGATTGAATTTGCAGATCTTGATGTTTCCATAATTTTACCTCCCGATTACTCACGTAATCACTAAATTTTATTAACGGTTTACCGTTAAGTTGATTATATCACAAAAATATTCAAATGTCAACGGTTAACCGTTAATAAATTGCATAAAATTATGCTATCATCTAATTAGAAAGGATTTGATGATATGTATATTTCCGAGGCAGTTGCAGAACGCATTTTAGAGCTTTGCAAGGAACGTGATATAACAGTAAACAAGCTATGCACCATATCCGCAGTAACCCAGTCAACCGTTAATGATATAGTAAATAAAAAAGCAAAGAATATAGGTATCGTCACCATTAAAAAATTATGTGACGGGCTACAGATGACAGTTATAGAATTTTTCGATTGTGACCTGTTTAAAAATCTTGAACAAGAGATATATTAAAAAGCTGAAATGCATCCGCATTTCAGCTTTTCTTTTATTTATATTATTTATATCTGTAAAGTGAGATCTTCTCAAAACCATCCAAAAGCTCGTCGGCGTGCTTGAATGCCTTCTGTACGCCCTTGGCTACACATTCGATAGGATCATCTGCAACGTAACAGGGTGCGCCCAACGTCTTTGATATAAGCTCGGGGAGTCCCTTTAACAATGCACCGCCGCCGGTCAGGATAATACCGCTTGTAAGAATATCACCCACAAGCTCAGGGGGAGTCTGTTCAAATACACCCTTTATTTTATCAACGATTTCCGTAACCTCGTCAATCAGGAAGTCATAGATATCCTTATCACTTATCTCAACGCTTTCGGGAAGTCCCTTGATGAGATGTCTGCCCTTGACGGTTATCTTCTTACCGGTAGGCTCGAATACGTTTGCAATTTCCTTCTTTGCATTTTCCGCTGTCTTTTCACCGATAAGTATCTTATATTTCTGGGTAACACCCTTTACAATAGCAGAGTCGAATCTGTTGCCTGCCAGCTTCAGGGATGCGCTCTTTACAATACCGTTGAAGGAAACTACCGCAATATCAACGGTACCGCCGCCAATGTCCACTACCATAGTGCCGTTGGGCTTTGAAATATCGACTCCCGCTCCGATAAGCGCCGCAATAGGCTCTTCTATAAGATATACCTTTCTTGCACCTGCGGATAATGCCGCCTCTACAACGGCTCGTCTTTCCACATCTGTAACCGATGAAGGTACACAGAGGATGATTCTCGGCTTTACTATTCTGCCGATTACCTTTTTGATAAAGGCGATGAGCATAGCCTCCGTCATTTCGTTATCAGAAACAACGCCATCCTTTAAAGGCTTGACTGCAACGATGTATTCGGGAGTTCTACCCAACATTTTATATGCCTCGTCACCTACTGCAAGTACGCATTGCTTTTTCTTGTCGTAAGCCACTACCGATGGTTCGTTTACGACAATACCCTTATTTCCGAGGGTAATAATTATATTCGCTGTACCTAAATCAATTCCTATATCTGTTGATGCCATATTGTTATCCTTCCTTACTTTACGTTCTTTCTGTTCCTTTTCAGGTATTCGATAAGCTTATCCTTTTCATTCTTACAATGCTCGTCTATAACCGCATCCATAAGAAAATTCAGAGCCTTGCCTATATCAGCACCTGAAAAACCGAGAGCCATCATATCGTTGCCGTTGACCTTCAGCGACTTCAGGGTGAGCGCAGGCTGACTGTCGAGATACTCTCTTGTATGCTGTGCGATACTGCGGAAAAAGTCATTCTCCCAAAGGCACATTTCTGCTTTTCCGAGGTTATCGAAAATATGAATATCGATGAGCTTTAAAAACCGCTCCTCGCCGTATCTTACCACAGCCTTTTTTATATATTTATCCGTATCGTTCATTTTTATGCTGTGATTTTCTATCAGGAATAATACCTCTTCGGTAATTTTATTGCTGAATTTAAGCCGCTTCAGCACCTTTTCGGAAATATCCCTGCTGATAAGAGCGTGACCTTTGAAACGTCCCCTTCCATCCTCCATATAAAAGCTGTCGGGCTTGCCTACATCGTGGAGCAGCATAGTCAGTCTGCTGATAATATCGCAGTCGCTTTCTGCCGTTGCTTTTATTGTGTGACGATAGACAGTTCTGTTATGATATTTTGTGTACTGTAAAAAGCCTATAGACGGGCGAAGCTCGGGTATTATCTCGCAGATAACGTCCGGATAGTTATAAAGCACGTCATAGCAATTACCGAGCAGTATGCCGCAAAGCTCCGTCTGTATTCTTTCTACCGATATCCGTTCAAGTAGGTAGCGTAGTCTGTGAATCGCATCAGAGGTATTCCGTTCTATTTCAAAACCAAAACGGGATGAAAAGCGGAGCGCCCTTAAAATTCTTAAAGCATCCTCGTCAAAGCGCTTGTAGGGATTCCCAACAGCTCTTATAATGCCGTTTTTAAGATCATCCTGACCACCGAAATAATC
>JAFTVY010000008.1 GCA_017465545.1 Ruminiclostridium sp. | reverse complement strand
GTTTTAGTCCCCTATGAAATTACACTACTCTCAAACGATATTCAGCAATCAAATGAATATAAAGAGTTTTAGTCCCCTATGAAATTACACTACTCTCAAACGCATACTTTAGGTATAAATTTACATTGATTGTTTTAGTCCCCTATGAAATTACACTACTCTCAAACCTTGTTCATATTGTTTTTTATCCTTCCGTAGTTTTAGTCCCCTATGAAATTACACTACTCTCAAACGTGGAGTTTGTGGTATTACTTGTTGCTGTAGTTTTAGTCCCCTATGAAATTACACTACTCTCAAACAAATATGTCGGTGGCGGCGAGAAAGATCTTGTTTTAGTCCCCTATGAAATTACACTACTCTCAAACATGAAATTCTCAAACGATGAATCCCAATCTGTTTTAGTCCCCTATGAAATTACACTACTCTCAAACTAGAGCCTATGCAGGTGATAATACTCCGATGTTTTAGTCCCCTATGAAATTACACTACTCTCAAACGCAAATAAATTAGCTTATATAGAAATAAAGGTTTTAGTCCCCTATGAAATTACACTACTCTCAAACACAACACAAGACGGAATGAAGCAGGTATTTGTTTTAGTCCCCTATGAAATTACACTACTCTCAAACCTCAAATCTGGAGTTTTTTGGAAAGAAAGCTTTCTAAAAAACGATCTGAGGCTTGATAAAATCAGGTCAACGAAACCATTTCCGTTTAAACAGCCTACGAACTGCCGACCTGAAATATTCGTGTAAAGGGGTAAAACCTATCTTTATTCAGAACACTACAGAAAATTCCCATAAAGTGTAATTTCGCTAATATTATTATAAGAACCTCACGCCGTTAACGAAATCGAAGATTTCGACGGCTGAGAGAACCTTGAAATGTATATTCGACGCTTTGCGTCGGCAACCTGACGGTAGCTTATGGGAACAAGTTCCCATAATATAAATTATATCACAATACGAAGACATTTTCAACCGGGAAACTCACACATATCGCTATCAATTATAATTCTTTTTTCACTTGTCAGCTTGCTGTAGGTATGATTCTCGATAGCTATAACGTGATATCCGTGAGTAAGGACTGTATGAATAAAATTTTCCATATCCTTATCATTTACAAAGCTTCTCATATTTATAAGAAAGAAGAGCTTTTTTCTATCAAATTCTGTTACAAGCTCTATATATTCACATAGCTTTTCGGCTATTCCCGAGCCGTTTGTGTCTATTTCAACACCCGAATGTTTTATTATAGAAGGCATCGTAACTGAGCCAAAGGAAATACTGCAGGGAATTTCCATAGAAAGCTCGTACAGATATTGCTCCAGCTCCGCTGTTATTCTACAAGTACGGCTATAGTTTTCTTCGTTTAGTGCATACCTTTCCAAAGCTGAACAGACTCCGTTTATAACCGGCTTTGTGTTCAGCTCCAGAGGTATGAATCTGTCAATAATCTCAACGTTTTTTGAAAAAGGGAGAGGAACGTATTTCTCAGACACCACAGCCTTTCCCTCGTTGCCGTTCTTCTGATTATAGATATCCTCTATAATTTCAGATAAAAGCTGTTGATTTTCTATGACTATAGTATTGAAATATCCCTTGTCTGTTTCAAACTCCTCCGTTATCAGCGGATAGACGAATCTCATAGTATTATCAGCCTTTCATCGCTGTCTATAACGTCTCTGTCTGAATCTCCGACAATGTAAACAGTTTTAGCAAACTGTTTTTCAGTAACAGACATAACCTGAACAAGTCCTCTGGGCGGCTTGTCCTTTTTTATTGTTTCGATTACCGCACTTTCAACCGAATGATTTACTACCATCCTGCAATATACCGACTCCTGCATCATTACAAAGCCGTTTTTCATAAGCATACTACGGAATTTTCTGTAGTTTCTTCTATCCTCGTTTGTTTCCACAGGCAGATCAAACATCACTAACATTCTCATAAATCTGTAACTCATAGCAAATTATAAAATTTCAGCTTCAGGATATCCTCCTGATTCATTGCTTCAAACACGCTACCCGTGTATATCCTCACGGCATTTATTACCGTCTGCTGATTTCCGTCTATCATAACGATATGATTCAGAATATCACAAAGAGCGTATTTCTCTTCCTTTTCAAATTTCTGCGGTGATAGTTTTATCACCTCTCTGTCCACAAGAATACGGAAGGGCTCCATAAGATCACAGGCAAGGTTGAAGGGGTTATACATATTATCATGAAATAACCCAAGCTGTGTCATATAGCCTTTGGAGACTATCTCGCGGTTAAATGCGGACAGAATTATACTATATCCATAATTAAGTGCCGAGTTTATAAAGCAGTTTTCACTTCTTGTAAAATCAGGTCCGAAAAGGGCATTGAAATAAACCTTTGCCGCATGCCCTTCTCTATTTGTGACGTCGCCATGCTCCATCTGACCTATATAGGAATAAAGCATTTCTGCCTCCTTCTGTTTTTCCTTTTCCAAAAGGAAATCAGCCTGCTTTCTTATCTTTTCAGCGACTATCTCTGTCCAGACAAGATCTTTTATATCCTCATCCCAGGATATCTGCCTCCTGATTTTCTGTGAGCTGTCATAGGCAATATGATAGGGAATTATTTCCGCCATAGGATTGTGCTTACTGTCGCAGAATACAACCTTTACCTTCTTTTCAGTAAGTGCTTCCAAAAGACAACCGGTAAAGGAAACGGCAGGATTTTCTATCATAAGCACCGCCACTTCATCAATGAAAATCCGCTTTGTTTCCTCTGCCCGTACTACCATATAGCCCATACGATAATCCAGCTTACAGCGTTTTGATATTACTACCGTCCGCCAGCTCATAATAATTCCAGAAGATTCTGTGATTTCTTTTCCCAGAGTCCAGATACACTTGCGTCTATTATTCTTACGTCCTTGTACTGCTTTTTCCAGTTTAAAATATTAGCACTGAAGCTTACCGTTGCCGCCGCCCTTGACTTGCCACCAATAGCCTCCAGATTGCAACCGCTGGATATTCTTCCGAACACCTGATGTATAGAAAGCAATGCCTTCGACTGCTCTTTTATATCAAGCTTTGCAAAAATCGCTCTTCCGTCAACAAGTGTTTTTGCGGGATTATTGGGACGCTTTACGAATATAGAATTTGTCAGCTTTTCAATATACAGATCGTAAAGCCGGATATTCTCCTCTTCCGTTACCTTGTCATAATCCACCCTGTATACAAAGTTGGGGTTTTCCTTACACTTTTCCACAAAGGCTTCAAGACGCTTTATATAAAGCTCCGTCTTACTATCGGCAACAAAGGGAACGAAAGGCATAGGTATGATACATCTGCCTCCGCTTGATGAACCTGTAATGCAAACGCGATAACCGTCAAGCGACAGCATTGTATTGATTTTTATCTTTCTCATACCAAGAGGGAAGGATACGGAATCTACAGTCTTTCCTGTAATTCTGCCTATTCTGTCCTTAGCATATTCAGCCATTGCCTCCTTGCTTGCACAAGCCTTATCCGCAAAAAGAAGTTCTACCGGCATTATCATGACGTCAGTCTTTTTACCTATAGTGTACCCTACTACCATAAAGAAGGAATTTGACGGTCTATTGTATCCACCGTATTTTTCTGTTGAGAGTCCCTTCTTCCTCGGCACAAGTCCTTCCGAAGCCTTGACCGGCATCTGATCGAACAAGCCTCCCTGCTTACAGTAAGCGTATCTCGTCATATGGGCATTATTCTTAGCCACAATCTTTCTGATAGTGCCGAGCATCTCATCCTTATTCCAGATAACCTCACCGCCACGGACAAGCTCACTACCGAATACTCTGCTTGTTCTCATACTGTAATGATCGGTCAGCCTGAACCAGTTCTTTGAAAATCTGTGGTGGTACACGTTACCCGTTACAATATTGAGGTAGGCGTCCTTTGCGTGATGGAGATCATTATATGTACGGGATTTGAGCATATCAAACTCCTGACGGAATTCAGACGTCAGTCTTGCCTTTACGTACACGATTTCAGTTTCGGGATAGTATTTCTTTAAAAGTGTAGCTACCGCCTTCGTGGACTGGGTAGTTTCAGTAAGCTGACGGTTGATAAAGCCAAGTCTTTCTTCATCGGAAAACGCATCTGTTCTTATAAGGCGCTTATACTTTTCCTCTGTAATAAGTCCGTTGTCCTTCAGCATCTTCCAGAAGCCTCTCATTTTACTCTGAACTGCAGGGTTTATGGGATAAGTATCACTCTTCTGTCCGTTGTCTTCCGATCTTACCAGCACCTTATTATTTAATACGCTGTCATCCTTAACAAAAGCCTGAGGGTAAATATGGTCTATATTGTAGGTCGTGCCCCTTACCGCAGAAATATCAATAGCATCTCCGCTATACATACAACGGCCAAGCTGCATAAAATAAAGATAAAGTCTGTCACTCTGCAGATTATTATCTGCCAGCTCTCCCATCTCCTCAAGCTGTGCCTTTACAAGTCTTACGTCCTCATCACGGCACTTCTTGTATAATTCTTCAAGCTGTTTTCTGCGGGATAAGGTTCTCTTGTTCTTCTGGTCAGCAGTACCGCCTCTTGCCATTTCAATAAATATTCTGTCGGGCGCTCTACCGCAGGCCTTTTTGATTTCCTTCATTATTTCCATAGTTCTGATGATAGGGCGCTTTACCGCATTGGAAATATACATATCATTAAGCTGCTCGTCAATGCTCTTATCGCCGTCAGAATAATACTCCCTGCGAAGCTTTTCCAATTCTTCCGTAAAGGTAAACCTTTCAGATAAAAGCATCATCAGATTGTTATTTGTATTCCATAAGAAGTCGATTATAGTGGCAGTTTCTCCCGTACTTTTTTCCGTTCCGACAAAGTCGCAAAGGAATTTTTTGGACAGTCTGCCGAAATCCTTATAATTCAGTCTTGAAATATATCTTACATCCTCTTCGGATAAGCCGCTGAAATTATCCTTCAGCCACTTGGCGATTCTTCTTCTGTCCTCAGAATATGTAAGTCTTTCAATTATCCTTTCAACGTCGGTTTCAGAAAGCATTCCGCTCTCCATAAGTCTTTTAAAATCATGATACGGCTTAAGATTGGAATTTATCTGAATATCAATTCCGCTGAGCACCTGACCTTCGCTAAAGCAGTTTATACTCTTTAAAAAGCCCTTTACACCCTTTGCTGACACTCTTCTGTTTTCCATAAAATATTCGTTATAAAGTCGCTGTTTAACTTTGACAGGCAGAGATACTCCGTCTATTCTGATATTATTTATTTCATTCAGCACAGAGTACTTATGATAAATCAGGGATTCCTTAGGGATAACCGTTTCACCGGGCAGATACGTGCAGGTGTTGGTCATTCTTTTTATAAATCCCTCTTCGCTTAAATCAAGGTCAACTTTTTCGGTGAAATTCCAGGGGTATATCTTTCCTTCAGTCTTGCGGACAAACCAGGCTTTTTGTGAATGTCTGTTCAGCGGTCCTACAAAATAAGGTACACGGAAGGCGAATACAGAAACAAGCTTATCAGATACGGTAAGTCCGTTTTCATCCTTTTCACAAAGGAAACCAAGATAGCTCTCTGCCTTTTTAAGCATCTGCTGAAGCTCGTAGAGGTAAAGCTGATAGGGTATTACTCTGTTATCTCCATCCTTCTGCTTTTTTAAGAATATTCCCGCTTCCATATCTGAACGCATTTTCTCATAAAGCGGTCTGTCGGATTCTTCCACGTCCAGCTTTTCTGTAAGCTTTGAAATATTTTTAAAGAAGGCCTCGCTGTTCTTTGAGCTTTCAACGTAAGCAGAATAGCTGTTATCCTTATCCCCTCTGAAAAGCCCGTAATAACTGCCTTTAAGATACTTCTTTACGATATACTTAAGAGCCTTTAAATCCTTGTTATGCTTCTCATATACTCTGACCTTCGCCTGAGATATGGTGTTTTCGCCCTGCAAGGAATCTACAAGTAAAGTCCAGTCAAATATTCCCTTCAGCTTTTTTATAAGCTCGCCGTCATCACCAAGTAGACCCGTTATCTCCTCCAGCTCCTCATCGCTTGCAAGGGTAAATGACGGAATATCCGCATACTCTTCGTTGCAGAACATATCCTTTGCGGTAATTTTACTGCCACAAATAGCCTTGAGTATTATTTCAGTATTGAAGGGGAAGCTTTCCGTAGGTTCCTTAGGTACCTTCTGGCCTTTGAACATGGCAAGGGATAATTCCTTACCCTTTGCACTGACCGAGAGCTTTTTCTTCAGTATATTCTGAATTTCGCCTTCATCAACGTCCTGCCATAAGGGAGAAAAGCCGTTATCTGCAAAGTAGTCCGTAAGCTCCTTATAAACAAGACTGAAGTCTGTAAGTGCAGACAGATTATCCATACTTATTTCACTCAAAAAATGTCCTCTGTGTGCAACCAGCCATGCGCAGGCAAGGTAAACGAGTCTGACGTCGTGAGGCTCGTCTGAGCTCATAAGCTCTACAATAAGATGGTGAATGGTCGGATATATCTTGTGGTAGTCCCTATCGGTAAAATCCTTATCATTAAAGAGTGTAAAGGGAGCTTCGCTTTCACTACGATAAAGACTGCTTTCCTTAAGCCTTATGAAAAATCTTTCATCCACCTTTGAAATTTCCTTTGCAAAAAGCTCCGAAACAAGCGAAACTCTCTGCTGTCTTCTGTCAAGACGGCGTCTTGCCGTGCGGTGCATTCGTCTTTCATCACTAAGACTTGCTTCATCAAAGAGAGTGACGCCCCACATAGCTTCCCCTCGGAATTTCTTCAGCTTGTAGTTCTGATCCGTTACGGCATAGCCGACTGAATCCGTGCCTATATCAAGCCCGACAAAAATTTTTTCTTCCTGCATATTGACATCCTCCTGAAAATGTGTTATTATATAGATAGTTTCATAGTCCCCTATGAAATTACACTACGAGTTCAAATAAAAATTTATTCAAATCGTCGGTTTTCCGACTACACAGTGTGTGTAAACTTAAGCTCTCTTTGTGAGAGCTTTATTTTTTGGTTTGAAGCCTCAGAATTGTATACTCTTTTTCAGTATAACAGACAGCCTGTCCTATTTCCAGTACTTCGATACCGAATCTTGCATTTTGGTATAATCATCCGTAACGGCAATAAAAGTTTTCTCTACTATATATAATATTGATAAAACAGCAGATTTTGTTAGATGGTTTTTTAAATATTTTTTATTTTGTAGACTTCACTAAATCACAAGACGTTTTTTTGTGCAAAATGCATCAGCTATAATATAAGTCGGGTATTGGCGCCGTTCCTCACCGATATAGCAAAGGAATCTGCATATTCTGCAAAAAAACATTCAGAGTTTCTGACAGCTTTTTCGACGACACATACACCTGAAATTTTTTTATGGCAGAATAGAATAAGAGCTACCCTCCCGGTCAGCTCTGTTTTATACTGTCACCCAAGCACCACCTACATAAAAAACCTGTTGACGACAGAACTGAAAAGGTGTAAAATATTGTTATACAGTTTAATAAAATTCCGATATTTCTCAATATATTCAAGGAGTAAGATATTATGTTTTTCAGCAAAAAGAATGGCAATCAGGCACAAAAATCTGATTTTCAGACGTTAAAGGACATTATCCTTAATAATGACAATCAGGCGGCTATGGATGAGGCTATCAAAAACTGGCAGGTCGATACCGATAAAATCGACAGCTTTATAGACGAGCTTTCAGAAGGCTATAGCGAGCTTTGTATGGCGAACGTACCGCTTGCAATTGAGAGCTTATACAAGAGCGAACAGAAAATCAAGACTATGATTTTCTGTATGCTTTTTGAATTTACCTGCATGGATATTCCCTACGTAACAGCTCTTGAAAGTCTGCCATTATTCAAGGCAAAGCTTGAATACATATATCATACTCTGGCGGAGGTCTTCACCTGCTGCTACAACGGTATAGGTGACTGTGTGGCTCTGATTATTCTTAATAATGATCCCGAGCTTTCTCTTGCACCGCAGGAGGAAAAACAGCGAATTATCAGTGGCGTACAGAAACGACTGGAGCTTTTACACAACTACGTTTCAGAGAACGGTTGCGACGATAACGAAGTAATATCAGCTCTTTCGATTACATTGGATATGGCGGCACGTATCAATAACGATGAAATAATGGCGGTTTTAAGAAAAATATCCCAGATTCAGTTAGATACGGAAAGCGAATTATTCCTTGTCAAGGCTATGGCTCTTAACAATATGCCCGTATCGGCAGAAGCTGTAAACAGATTAATAGATTTTGACGCAAGCAGACTTTTAAGAATCCTATCTTCTATCGGTAGAATGGATTTATTAAACGAAAGTAATATTACGCAGGAAAAGATAGCTTATTCGGAGATGAGAAACTGGCTTTCTCATCCGAGCGAATGTGGAGATACTTTAGACAAATTAGAATTTGTGGACACGCTTATCCACAATGAGTATCTGTATTACATATTCAAGTACACCTCCACCGCACCGAAGCTTCAGGATCGTGGATTTATGATAGGCGTTGCGGGTGGATATGACAAGGATATGATTTCGGATAACGAAACCGGTCACACCTTTTCCGATTTCGAGCCGATAGGCGATAATTACAAGGAGCAGGCTTTAAGCATAATTAAGATGATTTCTGACTATTGGAAGCGTGCGGCAGAGCAGACGGAATAATTATAATCAAAAATCAAGCGGAGGTGTGAAATGAGTACATACATATTGACAAGTATGTTCAACGGTGGATTTAATTTACAAGCCGCAGAGGTGTTCAGACAAAAGATAAGTAAAAGAAACAAGTTTGCTTTTGTTGCATCAGAATTTGAAAAAATACACGAAAAAACAGATAAATATTTTTGCTTTTTTCTGAATATGTTTAAGGAAGCGGGTATTCATTTCAAAGAAGCTTACGTTATAGACGGAAGAATGACAGCTGATGAAGCACAAAAAAAGGTTGCAGAAGCCGACGTAATATGGCTGTCAGGCGGTGACACTCCCACACAGTTCCGTTATTTTCAGAAATATGGTTTAGAAAAAACAATAAAACAACACAGCGGTGTTGTCATAGGTATGAGTGCAGGATCTATCAATATGGCGAAAACATCAATATGCACTTTGTCCTGCGGACACTTCAAACAGAAAATTTATAACGGGCTTGCTTGTGTAGACATTTCTGTAGAGCCTCATTTTATCAGAAATGAAGTATCCGACGAATTAATCGATCTATCTGAAAAATATACAATTTACGGGCTATGCGACGAAAGTTTCATTGTATGTTCAGGAAAAACAATAGAATTCTACGGAGAGATATATAAGCTCAGTCATAAAATTATTGAACGAGTATGAGTATTGTAGTAGGGGCGAATTTCATTCGCCCGTTTTTGCTGTAATTTGCTAAGTTATATCTTCCGGACAATTCCCGATTTATAAAACAATTAATTCGCCCTCGTAAGAGGGCGGATTTGTACTTGAAATATGTGGCGTTATGTGATATGATAAGTTTAATAAAAACCCAAAACGGAGAATCAGGCTATGAAAATATACGATATTTCTCAGGAAGTTTTCAACTGTCAGGTGTTTCCGGGAGATCCTGTCCCTGAAAAAAAGACGGTCAGCTCAATAGAAGAAGGTGCATTATATAACCTTACAACCTTCAGTATGTGTGCACACAACGGCACCCATATAGACGCTCCCTTTCATTTTATCAAAGACGGAAAAACCGTGGATAAAATACCTTTAGAGGCATTTGTAGGAATGGCTTACGTAGCAGAGCATAGCGGAGTTGTCACAGCAGATGATGCCGAAAATATAATCAGAAAAGCCAGAGCACAGAATTCAGAATCTGCAAAAAGAATTCTGATAAAGGGCGATATAGAGGTATCGGCAGAGGCGGCAAGGGTATTTGCGGCTTGTGATATTCTGCTTTTAGGCAATGAGCCTCAGACGGTAGGTCCGCAGAATGCTCCTATGGAGGTACATCTTATACTTCTTGGCGCAGGCGTTGTCTTACTTGAAGGAATCCGTTTATCAGAGGTTACCGAAGGCGTTTACTTTTTAAATGCCGCACCGCTGAATTTATCGGGCTCGGACGGTTCTCCCTGCAGAGCTGTACTGATAGATAGCGAGGGGTGAATTAATAAATGAGTATAAAACATAAAAGAATCACAATCGCCATCATAATTATAGTGCCACTACTTATCATCATATCATCCGCCTTATTTTTAACTGCATATTATTATGCTCCGTACAGATACGTTGAAAATTGTTTTTATTCAAATAAGGAAGACTTTGAGACGTTAGTGGGTTATTTCAAAGAGCTTCAGGGCGATGGAATCGTATCGGAAAAAGCTGATGAAAATAATTTGCCCGAAGCCTTGCAAAAGGAAGCAAAAGCTATTCTCGAAAGTCTGCAGAAGCAATATCAGAAGGACAGCGATTATCCGGTGTTTACCTCTGTTAATGCAGACTATGATGAAAACGGCAACGTTTTACTATATCTTCAGGCGAAGAAGGAAAAGCTTAAAAAGGGAGACGGCATTGACAGTCCTGATATAAGATGCTATTATCTTGTGTATATTGATGAAAGCTATAGCGGAAGCTCAGAACTTCACATCGACAAAAAGCAAAAGAATCCATTCTGTGACAATTGGTATTCCTGGTCATCAGATACTTATTCGGGCTGAACTATCACTCGTCCCCGTTTTTTCACCAATACGGAGGTAAAAAATTATGGAAATCAGCAAGCTTGTACAGGATATACGGATAAACTGGGCTATCGGTGACGCTAAGCGTGACGCAGGTCTTACTACGCCCGACGATATCATGCGCTTTGACGATATTTCCTACGGTCCTTACGGGAAGGATAACCTGCTCGATATATACGTTTTAAAGGATACGAAAACCATAAGACCGACTATAGTAAATATTCACGGTGGCGGCTGGGTTTACGGCTGCAAAGAAGTGTACCAGTTCTACTGTATGCGACTTGCACAAAAAGGCTTTACCGTTGTAAACATCAACTACCGACTTGCTCCTGAAACACGTTTTCCCGGGGCAGTTCACGATATCAATAATGCTCTTAAATTTATAGAAAAGCACGGAGAGGAATACTTTGCCGACAAGGACAGGCTTATTCTTGTAGGAGACTCCGCAGGCGGTCAGCTTGTAAGCCATTTTGCAACCATTCTCACAAATCCCGATTTTGCAAGGCTATTTGATTTTGAAACCGCAAAGGTAAAGGTTAAAGCTGTCGCTCTTAACTGCGGTACTTACGACGGGCGTGCAATGGCGCTTAAGAGAGAGGATGAGGTATTCCTCGAATATATAGACTGCGTCGATAAAACGCCCGACGAGGAGCTTCTTGAAAGAATCGATACCATAAAATATATCAACGAAAATTTCCCTCCCGCATTTATTATGACTACCGAATGCGATTTTCTGCACGACTGCGCAGAGCCTATGCACGAGCATCTGACAAGGCTTGGCATTCCGTCAGAAATAAGAATTTACGGTGACAAAAACCGCCCCGAAATCGGACACGTTTTCCACGTGGATTGTAAGCTTAAGGAAGCGGAAATCTGCAATGATGAAGAATGCGAGTTTTTCAGAAAATACGTATAAAATATAAAAGCCGTACCTACGTAATAGGTACGGCTTTTTCTGTCTTTAAAAGCGGATTTAATTGCCGCTCTTTCTTTTTCTGCGGCGGCAAACCAGCGCAACAGCGCCCGTGATAAGTGCAAGAGCACCTGCACCGATTCCTGCTATAAGAGGAACGTTAACGCCGTCATTCTGTCCGTCTGCACTATTCTCCTGTCCGTTCAGATTATCCGCCTGCGCAGTATTTATAATAAATTCTGTTACCGAAAGTGCGGGAAGAGTATAGGAAAAGGCGTTGTCCGTAATCTCGTCAACCTTCTGAAGCTGTTTTATCTCGGGATTATCTCCGTACAGAGAATAAACCTCGGCTCCGATATATTCCTTATCGGAGGAAAGGGAGATATTAACGGGAGTTTCATCATGGATAGAACGGTTTATCACCATTACCTTTACTTTATTTTCATCATCCTTGTCGATGGAGGAATAGACGGAAATATTCTTGCTTTCATATTCGCTTTTTACAAGAGTATCACCAAAGCCGTTTCCTGCACCGTCGTAATTTGTAAACATATTGATGGCTGAAAGCTGATATTCGTTTTTATCGAAGGACCATATGCTTGCAAAATATACGCCGTACTTTGCGAAAATGCCGAGCATATCCGCCTGCACTACCGCACCCGAAATATGATCGCCACCGCCGAAATTATATTCGGTAAAGGCGAGCTTTGTACCTGGGTAGTAGGTATTTATGGACTTTTCAATTGTCGGCAGGAGCGGGAATAATCTTCCTCCCATATCGGATATCCAGCTATTTTCTCGGTATCCCTTTTCATAAAGAGAACGCACGCTGTCAAGCCTTGCCTGAATGCATTCGTCGTTATCGTAGTGACTGCAGGAACGCTCACCGCAAGCACCCTTCTGCTCGGTGTAGAAATGCACGTCAAGTACGTCAAGCAGACGAGTTCCGTATTCCTTTTCCGCCTTGCTCATCTCATCGAGATAGTAATCAATAAACCAGAAATAGAGATTCTTTATTCTTATGCTTCTCCAGTCGCTCGCCCCTGCCAGATTATCAAAGGCTGAATAACCGAAAAGCGACGGACCGAATACCTCCGCACCGCTATCCATTTCCTTTATCGTTTTTGCAAGGTCAATGGATTTTCCCATAAGCTCCTCGCAGGTTATCTGCTGGCTCTGGACACGGCTATGGGTATGATGCCATAAAGCAGGCTCGTTATCAAGAGCATAGGCTTTTATACCTGTTTCGCTTGAAGAATCCCCTAGAGTGTTTATAAGGTAGTTCAGGTATTCATCCATATAGACGTAACCGTCTTTGGTATCCGGTGTTAACGTGAATTCACTACCCTTGCGGTTTATTACCTTGTTCCAGAATTCAGAGGGAGCTGCTTTTTCTTCCTTTACAGCACCCATCTTATCGGAGGAGGTGTAACCGAGCATCTGTAACGTAAGCAGAGTATATGGAATATCGTGATTCTTTGCATCACGGGATAATTGCAATGCAGGAGATCCGGGCAATTCCTTTATATCCTCGTCCACGTCGGTTACAAGATACATATCCGAGTGATGATTCCAGTCAGAGCCTGCATTTGAAACGTTGTTTTCCCAGTTATATGCGGCAAGTCTGTTACCGCCCAGTCGTATTGAGCCGGCTGAAACCTTTTCCGTATCAACGCCCGTATTTACACCGTAGATATACGGAGATATGGCTTTATGCTCTTCGGATGGGGTTACCCTGATTTTGACTGTTTCCTGTTGTGCATAAGCTACACCGGTCATAGTTACACCTGTTATCACCGCCATAAGCATAGCGGCTATTCTTGATTTTTTCATTTTTACCTCGTATTTATTAAAATTATTTTGGATATTACTATCCGTTTTTGAGTCATAGGTTATTGCTGTTTTGTTGTAATTTGTCAGCTTATCCCTTTAGTTGCTGTCGACAGTAGTGGGGCTTATAAAAATATCTCCCTACTTCAACCTCCGATTTCTACCTTTTCCCCGTCACAAACCAAATAGATATCGTCAGCATACTCTTTTATATAAGCAGAGAAAAAATTATTATTTTCATTATAACGAATATCGTATTTAACATCTCTTGTATCGCTTTTAAGTTCTACGTTGCTTGTGTCAGAAACCAGAACACCCGTTATATAATAATCGTCTGTGTTTTTTACCTTGAAAATATCCAGTGCATAGTTTCCATCAAGCATTCTATCGGTGAGGGTATATCCATAAAACGAATTCAGCATATATCCTTTTTCATCCTTCAGAAGAAAAATCTGCGAATATGTATTACTATCCTTCTTATACACCACCATAGACGAGCTTTCGCCTTCTACAACGTAATCAAATTTACCCGTTTCCACGTAGGAAAAAGCCTGTTCAGGCGTATCAAAACGGATAAATGCGTTTTCTACGGGGAATATTGATATAAGAGAAGTAAATGCAATGATTGATACTATAGTTATGATAGCAACCGATTTTTTCCGCAGTAGCTTCTTTTTGTTAAGCACGATTAGTATCGGTATAAAAATTATGGCTGAAACTGTGTATCTGATAAGCGTAAATAACATTTTTATCACCCCGTGACAGCAAAATGAAATTTTCGTCGTTCCGTTTATTATCTTAATTTAGATTATATAGTAAAAGCTATAGGTTGTCAAGGAAAAACGTAGGGCTGACCTTTCGGTCAGCTTTTCTCTTTTTACCTTAGCCATTGCGGTTTTTTGTTTTTTGTGGTATAATAACCGTAAACGGTTATTATACTTTTATTTAAATTGTCCTCGCAGATTCGCAAATCGGAGATTTGCTTCCTGCGGATCGGACGATTATACCATAACCTTGCGGTTATGGTATAATAAGAAAAAAATTCAGAGGTAATTAATTATGTATACCGAACAACAGTTAAAGCCATACATAAAAGATTTAGAAAAAATAATCATCGACGAGTCGTTAATACACTATATAGAGAAAAATAAGCATACTGAAAATTTCGAAGCGCTTGTTGAATATTGTTGCGATATATTCTTGGATGAGATTCAACGAATGTTTCTTAAATACGATAAGTATTTTGAGGAGTATAAAAACAAACAGCCTAGAGAAACAAATTTTATAAAACTTTATCTTAGGGCAACTGAGTTTCTTGATAAAGATAAGTTCCCTTATTATTTTGCGGTAGCAGAATTTTATAGAGGAAACAAGAAGCATACAATCGAATATATTAAAAAAGTTTATTCGTCAATGGATTCTAATGAGTCGGAAGTTTCAATCTGGAATTTTGTTTATTCTTTTGTTGCTCCATTTAAAGAGGCATTCGATGGTTTTTGGGAAGACGTATATAAGATACTTTCAAGCATCCCTACTGAAAAGGGTGTCCTCGAATTGTGCAAGGCAATGCCCTTATTTTACAACTCAACGGACGCCCTTGAAAGTTGCGCCGCTTTAGAAGAAGTGCTTACTCTTGCTCCAGATAGTTCGTTTGTAAAAGAAATTCTCGCAATAAATTACTATAATGCGAATATGTGGGGAAATTCAGTTGCATTATTTGAACAAATTGATGAAACACCTATTTTACTGTTTAATGATAGCATGTACTTTATGATGGGATATTGTTACAGCAAGCTTAAGGAAACTTCAAGCGCAATATCGGCATACGAAAAAGCAGCTGAAATATATCCTGAAGGTCCGTTTATTATGAATAATTTGGGATATGCATATTATAAAGCGAAGCAGTACAATAAGGCGTTGGAGTGTTTCCAAAGATGTATAGACGATAACTGTGATTTGAATTATGCTGTAAACAACTATGTGAGAACGCTTCTCGCAATGAAGCGTTTTAAAGATGCAAAGAACTTCGCAAAAAATCCGCCCTGTAAGATCGATAAAACATTACTTGAAAAACTAAAAAACGCCGAAAACACAAACAAACGCATTTCTGCTGATAAGCCTATCATCGAACCGATACACGAAGAAGCGGATGCCACTGTTGAAAGAAATGTAGGTATTGGTGTAAAAAAACAACAATTCACCAGCGAAAAAATTCTTGAAGATGAGTTAATGCTGCGTATTGAATCCGGAATGGAGGTATTTGGTAAGAAGCTAAAGATTTATCGACGCAAAGGCATTTATGGACGCCAGTATATCTTATCCAACGGCAGAAGACCTGATCTGTTAGCAGAAGATTCCGAAGGTAATTTATACGTTATCGAGCTAAAAAAGGATAGCGGATATGACGATGCATATGAACAAACCGTAGATTATTTGAAGTGGTTTGACGAGAATTGGAAAGGTAAAGTGAATAATATTTACGGAATAATATGTTTAAACGATCCTACACAGGCTTTATTGGATAAAGTTCATAACAATCCACGAATAAGAGTATTTGAATATCAGATTTCGTACACAGAACGCTAATACGCAAGACGGGCTGACCTTTCGGTCAGCCCTGTTTTTTTCATCGAAACGATCAGCCGTTGTCTCTTTACTTTTTGCTTTTGTTTTTTTCATCAACTATTGCATCGATATTATCATATATAAACTGCTGAGCATTCGGGGAATAAAGCACGACTGTGTATCTTCCGTATCTGCCGGCTCTTTCTTCGGCAATTATTCCGACGTTTCTTCCCTCTCCTGTAGGAATCTTTTTATTCTTGCCGTCCGGCTGAACGACCACTTCCAATAACTGCAGACCGACAAGCCAGTTCGTAATTGCAGTAGTAGGTAATTTTCTTGTGGTTTCCGTATCCACAAGAGAATTCAGATATTCACATATTTCACTTACCGATAACGCAGTTTCGGAAATCTGAATTTTACTCCTCTGCTCATCTGTAAGCGAAAATTCTTTCTTACCGCGGTTTGTTGTCTTAGCAGGCTGTACACCGCCGTTTTCGATCACCTGCCGCAAAATATCCGACACGTAGAAGAAGCATCTGGATAACCGCACGTTATTAACAATATCGTTTTCGGGAATAAGAGAGTCATCCAAAGGATTTATTCCGTTCGCCAGCTTATCCACAAAGGATTTCGCATACTCAATTTTTTCAAGCTCTGTCATTTCCGTTCTCCTTTATCATTCGCTGTATTTTCCGCAGGACTTTGATATAATCGCCCGTTCTGCGAACCCGAATCTGTAATATCATTATATCACAGCAAAGTGCCGTTTGCAAGGAAATGCGGTTTCTCACGCAAAGAATCTTAATACCACCATAAAAACCAAGGGAGAACCGCATCTGCGGTTCTCCCTGAAAATTTTATTCAGCATCAGTTTCGTTACTTGATGAAGCCGGTGCGGGTGATTTTGACTTCTTCTTACCGAGTGTCCATACGAGAAGCACGATGTTACCGATAAGAGCAAGTGCGGCAATTATAATCGCAATTATTGCGAAGGTGTTGGTACCACCGCCCATGCCGAAGGGTGCACTGTCAGCCGCCGCCTTTACGCCCGTGTCGGTGTCGCCTATCCACCAGTTGCCGTTATCACCGATAAAGGGTGTAAGACCGTCCTTACCATCCTTACCGTTGGTTACTGTGAACTTGAAGGTCTTGTTATTTGTAAACGTGATAGTATACGTATCCTCGTTGCCGTCGGTAGAGGTCTTTTCAATCTTTGAAATACCAACACCGTCAGCACCGTTTGCACCATCTGCAATAGTGAATACTACGGGTTCCTTGGTTTCGTCTGTAAAGGTAATGGTAACTGTTGTTATACCATCCTTCTTTTCGGTGGTTACGTTTGCGATTCCGTTACCGGTGTCGCCCTTGATACCGCTGGCGTTTACGCCGGTATCGCTGTCGCCTATCCACCAGTTGCCGTTAAGACCTATGTAAGGAGCGTAGCCCTTAGCCGCTTCGATAGCTTCCTGCTTTGCGCTTTCGATTTCTCTTTCAAGCTCTGCCTTAAGAGCCGCATCGGCGTCGATATAATCGTCGCTTGCCTTCTGAAGTGCCGCAATTGCATTCTGCAGATTAGCAACGGAGGAGTTTACCGTTGTAGTGTCTGCCTTCTTATCAATGGCGTCCTTCAGCTCTGTCTTTGCATCGTTTACAAGAGCCTTTGCCGCATCTACAGCATCCTTCTTTGCGGTTGCGATAACATTGTTGAGATCAGATACCTTCTGATCGGTATATGCCTTTGCAGTAGCTTCAGCTGTTGCAATGGCGCTGTTGAGAGCGTCTACCTTCTGATTGAGAGTTTCGGTGTCAGCCTTTTTATCGATAGCATTCTGAAGCTCTGTAGTTGCCTTGTTTACCAGCTCTTCAGCCGCCTTTATTGCGTCAGCCTTTGACTGTGCAATGATATTTGAAAGGTATATTACCTTATCGTCCGTATAGGTCTTTGCGATAGCTTCGGCAGCGGCGATAGCGGCATTGAGTTCTGCTATCTTTTCATTGAGGGTTGCCACGTCAGCCTTGTCAGCGAGAGCCTTTTCAAGAGCGTCGATAGCACTCTGCAGGTTCTGGTCTGCGATTTCAAGAACGTCTACTCTGCCCTCTAATGCGGCGATCTTAAATTCTGCGGCATCGATTCTTGCATTTGTTGCATCAAGCTCGTCGTTCAGGCTGTTCACTGCAGTCTTGAGATCGGCAATGTCTGCTCCCTGAATAGAAGTAAGGCTCTGAAGGGCTGTAATCATTGCCTGTGCCTCTTCCTTCCATTCCTTGATTTTCTCAACGTCTGCCTTGAGTACGTTTATATCGTTCTTGTTGATGTCGATTTTCTGATTTGCATCTGCAAGTCCCTTTTCAAGAGCTTCTACTCTTGCTGTAAGGGCGTCTATTGTAGCATTGATCGTGTCGGTTGCTGACTTGATGGAGTCTGCAAGAAGCTTCTTTGTTGCATAGTCGTCAGTCATCTCTTTATCCAGAGCTGTGAGGGCGCTCTTGAGATTTGCAAGGCCTGTTGTAAGTCCTGCAATGTCGGATATATTCGTCTTTATATCAGACTTTGCGTTTGTAAGCTCGTTTTCAAGAGTGGATACACGGTCTGTGAGTAACTGGATTGTCTTATTTATAGTATTTGATGCGGAGTTGATAGCTTCGCTGAGCTCCTTCTTGGTAGCATAATCGTCTATTACCTTATCGTTGAGGTCGCTCAGTGCTGAATTGAGAGCTACGAGGTTAGTTGTAAGTGTAGCGATACTACCTACGTTAGTTGTGATGTTTGTCTTTGCCTGATTGATTTCTGATTCAAGATAGGTAACTCTGTCGGTAAGAGTATCAATTGCCTTATTGATAGCGGCATCAGCCTTTTCTATCTTGCTGTTCAGTCTTTTTTCAAGGCTTTCGTCAGCGTCGGCATAATCGTCCATCTGGCTTAAGAGAGTCTGGATATTCTTCTTTGCCTTGTCAAGGTCGGAAACGGCATCGGCAAGATCCTTTGCATCCGCCTTGCTGTCAAGTGCCTTATCAAGGTTATCCATTGACTTTTCGATGTCGGCAATTGCGTCTGCAACTTCCTTCATATCGCTGTTGTAGTTAACGAACTTTGCGTATATTTCAGTATCCTTTGTGATAGCGGACTCTGCACTGAATTCGCTGGTATAATCGCTGTTTTTGAACCAGCCCATAAATATGTAGCCATCAACTACAGGATCCTTCAGTACGGCTGTTTCGCCATCGGAAACAAGCTGTGTTTCGTTTTTCAGCACACCGCCGTAATTTACTATAAACTCGTGCTTTGCAACAAGTGTCTTGCCTGTGCCTGTGGTTACGGGAAGATTTGTATATTCGTTTCCGTCTGTATCGTAATACGTTGCGAAATCGGGAAGAACTATCGTTATCTTGTTGTTTATCTTAGGTGTCTTTATATTCTTGAGCTTTGAGCAGTCCTTGAACATATCGTCCACATATCTTACGTTTGTTGTATCAAAGCTGCTTATATCAAGGGAGGTAAGAACTGAACAGTCCTTGAACATACCCGACATATCAAGAACCTTTGAAGTATCAAAGCCAGAAACGTTGAGTGTAGCAAGTGACGTACAGCCCTGGAACATATTCTGCATATCCGTGCAGTTACCTGTCACAAAGCCTGAAAGGTTGAGAGAAGTAAGGGATGAGCAGTCGCTGAACATAAACTGCATATCCTTGACGTTTACCGTATTGAAGGTGGAAAGGTCAAGAGAAGTAAGACCTGAACAGCCGTCGAAGATATTTGACATATTGGTAACCTTACCCGTATCAAAGCCTGAAAGGTTGAGAGATGTAAGGGATGAGCAATTTGCAAACATGCTTGTCATATCTGTGACGTTTTCTGTGTTGAAGGTGGTAAGATCAACAGAAGCAAGAGCTGAGCAGTCCTTGAACATCTTTGACATATACTGTACCTTTGAAGTATCGAAGCCTGCGCCAAGAGTAAGTGTAGTAAGAGCTGAGCAACGGTCGAACATACTTGTCATATTTGTAACGTTTGCCGTATTGAAGGCAGATAAATCAAGGGTGGTAAGATTCTTACAGCCCTGGAACATATTCTGCATATACATTACTTCGGAGGTATCAACCGCACCGTTGAAGGTAACGGAAGTAAGGTTTGAACAACCCTTGAACATACCTGACATATTTGTAACCTGTGACATGTCAAAGCCTGTAAGATCAAGTGTTGTAAGAGCGGTACAATCCTGGAACATACCTGACATATTCGTTACGTTGGAGGTGTCAAGATAGCTGATTCCTTCGATTGTTGTGCAGGAAGAAAAACCGCTGAACCAGCTTAAGCAGGAAACGGGAGCGATATCCGATTCAATAACTACCTTTGTAATATATGCGCTGTGAGCGTAGTAGGGAGCATCTGAATCGTAGGAGAATACAAGACCGCTTATGCCCTTATTTGCGGAGCTTTCGATTCCGTCGGGGTACATACTTTCTCCTGATGCTACCGTATGCTCTGCATTACCTAGATATAATATTACGTCTGTACCTGACTGAACTACAGACCAGTAAATATCAGTAGTCACCTCTGACGCTGATGCAATCGACGGCATAACTGAAACGGCAAGCACCATTGCAAAGGATAAAGCCATCACCTTTGCAGGAACTGTACCAAGCTTTCTGAAGCCTGCCGCCATAGCGTGCGCTAAAGCTGTAACGCAATACAGAAGCGTATCCGCAAAGCGTTTGTTTTTCTTTAAGCATGTTGTTTTCATAATATTTACCTCTCATATGTTTTTACAGGGGTTTGCGTATGCCCTTGGGATATATATCACGTTAAGTCAACGTCTGTAAATTAAGTTACGTAAGATTTTCCGCCCGTCATAAGCCATCACTGTAAAGCTAATTTATATATATATTTATATTATATAAAAAATAATTGCCGTTGTCAAGCATATATGTTGAATTTTGACAACTTTGTGACAAAAAAATATAAAAGTTTGTTGATTTTTCATAATATGGTAGATATATCGACTGATTTATGGTAAATTCCTCCGAAAGATAAGGAGGGGCAAGGTCACGTAAGCGCAAAAAGACATATGGAAAGTGCGGATTTCTGTTGAATAACGGGATTTTTTATTATACTTTTATTTCAATTGTCCTCGCAGATTCGCAAATCGGAGATTTGCTTCCTGCGGATCGGACGATTATACCATAACCTTGCGGTTATTATACGTTTAAAGCCTTACATAAAAACGTCCTGAGGCGTTTACGAATCGGACACTTATCACGTTTACGGATAGACTGTACCGATAAAGCCCCGACGAGGAGCTGCTTGAAAGAATCGATACTATCAGGTATATTAATAACAAATTCCCACCCGCCTTTATTATGACTACCGAATGCGACTTTCTGCACGACTGTGCAGAGCCTATGCACGAGCATCTGACAAGGCTTGGCATTCCGTCAGAAATAAGAATTTACGGTGACAAAAACCGTCCCGAAATCGGACACGTTTTCCACGTGGATTGTAAACTTAAGGAAGCGGAAATCTGCAATGATGAAGAGTGCATATTCTTCAGAAGATTTGTATAAAACTTTATAAAAATAATCGGAATACCCGAATTGCTTCAGGTATTCCGATTTTTTATTCAATTGTTCTCCGATTCCGGTTGCGATGCTGAAAGAGAAACCGTCGTTATTCTATATATAGCTCAAAGCGTTTGGTCTGTTAATCATATATATCCGGCAACTCGTCAAGAGTCAGCACGTAGCTACTGTCATACGCCTTTTTGATAATACTCTTTTCGGTATATTTCTCGCTGTATTCCGTGCCGTAGGAAGCAAACTCGCCTCCCCAGGTACAGAACCACGCCCACATTGTATTGGTAGCTACAGCCTGATCTATATCAAAGATACAGCCGTTTTCGGTAAGAGCAACAATCTTATTGCTGTTGCTGTAAGCGGTCGCTTCCTTGAATTTTGCCGTCTGAGGTGCATATACACGTTCTCCGGGATAAATATCCTCGCCTACTATATCAACGTACTCGTCACCGGGATACCATTCGTCATTCTGACCGTTGAATACCCAGATGAGATTATTACATTCATACTTGTAGGTAAGCTCCTCGTAAAGGTATATCCAGAGCTTTTTGTAGGCGTCGGAGCCCTTTGCTCCCCACCAGAACCAACCGCCTGACGCTTCGTGGAGAGGACGCCATAACACGGGTACGCCCGCCTCTTCAAGGCGTTTTAACTGCTTTGCTATCTCCTTTATATCACGGTCAATAAGCTCCTTACCTGCTTTATCCGTACCGTTCATAACCTTTGCAATATCGAAGGTGCTGTTTCTTGTATAGAAGCCGCCCCACCAACGGGGATTTCCGTTGTCGCTGTCATTTCCGTCCTTCAGGTATTCCGTGGGTGTATTCCAATGCCAGCAGAAGGTGACGATACCACCCATATTGCCGAATTCTATCGCCTTATCCACAGCGTGACTTCTTGCTCCCAGAGCTGTTCTTGACGGAGTGTAATCCATAAAGTCAAGGCCTAAGATAGCAGGAGTCTTGCCCGTCACCTTTCTTATTGCGGTAAACTCCTTGCCGTTATATCCATCGTCGCACACCTGACCTGACAGCACGTATTTTCCGTAGCTGTCGGAAAGAAAGCTGAAAAGTGCCTTTGTATTATCATCGGCATTTTTATTTATAAGAGTATCCGAAACCTCGTAAATTTCGTCCTTTATGCCTTCGGATTTGCCTATTCTTATACAGTCAAGCTTTATCCAGCCCCAGGAGGGGGTAATCTTTATTTCGTGACTGCCCTTTGTAAGGCTGATGCTGGGAACGGTATTTTCAGAAAGAACATCCTTCTCGCTCTTGAAAACTCCGACGGGTGTATTATCGATAACAAGGTTATTTTCCTTATACGAACCGATACCTGATGAAACGAAGGTAATATCGTACATTCCGTCGGCGGGAATATCAACGTCAAAGCAGAGATAGTCAGTCTTTCCTCCGAAATTTTCTACCGCCTTACCGCCCGAAAAATCGCTACCTGACGATATTTTAAGAGTTCCGCCCAGTCTTGCATTTTCCGCCTCGTAGATTATTTCTGCTGCAGGCTCATCTTCCTTTACCTCTGTTGTGGTTTCGGGTGAGGGAGTGGTGTCCGCTGTAGTTGTTCCGGCTGTGGTGGTCGTTTCAGGTGCTGTAGTCGTCTGTGCCGTTGTGGTCGTCTCTTCGGGCTTTTCGGTAGCTGAAGAGGTAACTTCTTCAGACGGCTGTGTGGTAGTATTCGGAGCGGTCGTACCGACGGTTGTAGCCGGTGCAGATGAATTATCTGTCGGCTGACCGTTATTGCATCCCGAAAGGGATACTAATATTGATGCGATAAGTAAAACGGATAATAGTCTTTTCATAATAACAGACTCCTTTTCCTGATTTTTAAAACACTTGTTCAGGACTATTATAACACAGCAATAGGATGATTGCAATATAAAAAGCTCTGCCGATATAGTATCAGCAGAGCTTTTTTTACTTATCGATTTACGGCAATTACTTCTTGAATAAGCCCTTTGCCTTTCCGAATATATCCTTTGCAGAGCCTACAAGCTTTTCCTTTGCATCGTTCAGGTTACCTGACAGATTGATGGATTTTATCTTGCTGTCAATCTGTTTTATAACAGGTGTGCTGATTTCCTTTGCTTTTGATCCTTCGATTCTCTCCTTATACGAAGTAAGCTCCTCTGCCGACGCACAGCCTTTGACTGCATTTATAAGCAGAGTATGAAGGAGTAATGCATTTTTAGTGCAGATAACAGCGTACTTTTCCGCATCCTCGCAGTCAGTCATACCTGTATAAAGTTCTACCAGTTCGGGCAGATTTTTACCTGCGGCGGCCTCCACCTCGGCACCGAGTCTGCCGTCAAGCTCTCTTGCATAGCCGCAGTCTTCTTCGGTATCGTAGGTAATATCCTCATAGGTTCTGCGCTGAACGAGAATCTCCTCAATCTTAGCATCCGCATCGTCTGTGAGTCTTGATTCTTTTATACCGAATTTTGAAAGGTCGGCAATAAGAAGCTCCTTCTGCCTGCGTGCTTCTTCAAGCTCTGTAATATTGCTGAAATCGTATTTTCCTGCAAGCAGGGTATCTGCAATATCATCCATAGGGAGATTGTACCAGGATATAAGCTCCTTGATTTCGTCAAACGCCTCGTCGTGAGTATTCAGAAGGTGGATAAAATATTCGGTATCATAAGGGTAAAGAGTCAGAGTCTTTATCCACATCTGCTTTTCAACGTCAGGCTTACTGTTATATACTCCTGTCTTTATGTTGTTAAAGATGTCCTTCGATTTAAGGATTTCTTCGTCGGATACCACCTTGATATTTTCGCCCTTATCCTGAACAAGAATCTTTACGAATGTCTTTACAAGCTGAAAAATATCCTCGTAAAGTGCCGTACACATACTGTCAACGGTAGCACGTCCGTTGAGAAGGTTGTATATTCTCATCTCGTGTGCAGATCTCGCTCTTTTCGCATCTCCTGAGGTCAGAGCCTTGGTAACAGCACCGCTTGCCACGTTCAGCATTGCCGCCTGAGCCGCACCTGCCAATGCGCCCTCGATTCCGAAGCCGCCACCTGACCAACTGGATGAAGCGCTGTCTATTTCGCGCTGTCTCTGAGCTTCTGCGATTCTGAGCTCTGAATCTATTGCATCCAGGACCGCATATACTTCGTCAGCAGCATTTCCGAACTTTTCAAGAGGTACTACAACGCTTCTTTTTATCGAATCGACGCTGTACTCGTAAATTTCCTTTTCAGTAAGCATAGCTACAACGCTTGCCACAGCGCTGTCAATCTGCGCCCTGCCGTCAGCAACAAGCTTATCAAAATCACTTCTGTCCGAAAGCTCTGTTGCCTTGAACTGCTCACGAAGATGCTTTTCTGCCTTTGTCGCTTCGATAAAGAATTCTTTGCGGTAATCGTTGTACGTTACGGATTCATCTGCAACTTCGTACCCGATTCCAAATAAAACTAAATTGCTCATAGGATTTTCTCCTTTTCTGATATAATTTTAGTACGGTTTCGCTTTTCTTATTGTATCACAAACTTTACTATTTGTCAAGTTTCTTTACTCTTTTTAAGTGCATATTCGCTTCAAAATGGTATTATTATATTTAAGGAGTGTGATACGATGAAAGAAAAATTGATAGGTGATAAAATCCGTGAGGCACGCAGGGCGGCAGGACTCACCCAGTGGCAGCTTGCCAACAGAATTTTCGTAAGTGAGAGCTACATAGCTCTTATCGAATCCAACAAACGCAATCCGAGTATAAACGTACTTACAAAAATTGCCGAAGAGCTTGGACTTACCACCGACCACATAGTTTTAGATACCTCCTCCCGTTCCGACGAGTCCTTTACCGTCGAGTGGCAGAATCTTATCCACGGCAGAAAGCCCGAAGAAATCAGATCTGCTCTGAAGATGGTGGAAAGCTATCTGCAATGTCTTGACGAGCTGAAGGGATAAGCCTTGCTGTATCGTGCTCACAGAAAACCACGATTTCAAAATCAGTATGGATGACGTAGTCTGCCCTATAACAGCACCTGCCCGTTTCTATATCCTTCAGGATTTCTATGTAACGTGGCTGGGCATTTTCGATACGCTCACCATGAAAAATCAGGGAAAGCTTGTCAAAATCGCTGGGAGCCTCTACGTAGTAAAATGCCACGGAATCCGAAATATCAAGCGTCATATATTTTCTGCAGAGTTTTAACATATGCCGTTCCATGCTGTCAGCAATATACTGCGGTATGCTGTCAGCCAACCAGATTCCGATGAGATTTGTAAGCTTTATCATATTTTCTGTCTTTATTCTATCAGGCATAAGGGACAAATGGGTGTCCATATAAAAAATAAATCAGGAGTACGCACTCCTGATTTTTTATTGCAAAACGAGTTGCCCCGATTAAACTTTTGTAGTATAATAGACGTAAACAAAACCTACTTCATACGTAGAAGCGGAGGAGAGAAAAATAAAAAGCACAAAGCAAAACCGCATTCTTGAGATATTTTTCCGTGGCCTGATGGGAGAGGACATTTCGGTACGCAAGCTATCGGATGAATATAAAGTATCCACAAAAAGCATTGCCCGTAGCATCAGCGAGCTTAAAAACTTTCTTGCAGATCACAGAGAGCTGACCGGTAATGCAGATCTTCAGTATTCCTATAGCGACAAGTGCTATCATCTGCATATGGATAGATTTCTGTCAGGCAAGGAGCTGTTTTCCCTTCTTGAGATAGCAATCGGGGCAAGAGCCTTTTCAAAAGCAGAGCTTACCTTACTTATAAATAAGCTGAAGAGATTCATAACGCCTGAGGAAAGGTCAGAAATAAGCAATCTGATAAGCAAGGAAATGCTCCACTACGCTGAAATAAAGCACGACTGTGAAAGCGTTCAGGATAATTTATGGAAGCTGGCAGGCTGTATAACGGACAGAAAGGAAATAACCATCGGGTATTTCCGTATGGACAGAAAATGGGTAACTCACCGTCTTATACCTGCATCCATTATGTTTGCGGATTATTATTTCTATCTTATTGCATTCCGTGTCGGAGAAGAGGAAGAAAAACCCTTTTACTTCCGTATTGACAGAATAGAACAGATTACCGTTCACCGCACCGTTTCCGACAAGGCAGGACGTTGCGACTTTGATGAAGGTATGCTCCGCAAGAGAAGTCTTTTTATGTGGCCCGGAAAGCTTCGCACCATACGCTTTCAGTTTGGCGGACCGTCTGTTCAGGCAGTTCTGGACAAGCTACCCACGGCAAGAATCGTAAAACGTCAGGAAGACAATAAATACCTTATCGAAGCTGAGGTCTACGGCGACGGAATTAAAATGTGGCTACTCAGTCAGGGTTCGTGGGTAAAGGTAATTTCTCCTCCCGAATTCGCAGAGGATATGAAAACGGAAATAAAGAAAATGGCGGATAATTACAATGAATAGCAAAAAGCGTTGCATCAAAAATGCAACGCTTTTTATTCATCCTTCCGTTCCCTCTCTGAACGCTTTTTCTATCCCTTCGGAAAGCTCCTGCATCAGCTTTTCATCCACCTTGACTATCTGTCTGTCATAGGTGACAAGTCCGTTGGTCTCGTCCTCCACGTCGCTGAGCTGGGTGAGGACAGCAGCACAAAGTCCGTCCTTTATCGCCGGGATTATCTCATCAGTATAAAGAGCACGTATTCCTTCGCAAAGCTCCCCTTCGGTGGCAAAAGTCTTGTAGCCGTAATTCTTATCAAGATTGAAGCTGTGATTTTCTATCTTGCAGGAATATCCGCCGAACTCGGATAATACAAGAGGTCTTTCAGCACTTGCTGTAAGCTTTATCTTTTTGAAATAAATATGCTCGCTGTCAACGTCGCTCAGCTTTTCCTTAAACCAGCCTGAGGTAGCGTCCCATACACGGGTAGAATCGAGCGCCTTCATTTCATTATAGATTCTGTCGGCGTCATACTGTCCCCAGCCTTCGTTGAAAATAGTATAATAGCACACCGAGGGATGATTATAAAGAAGCTTTACAGTTTCCTCCGCCGTTCTTTCAAATAACGCTCTTCTTCGTTTTGAGGCTCTGTGCTTTATTCCCTTGCGAAGTCCTACAGTAGGCAGGGCGGTATCGATAAGGAAATTATATTTTCCGCTGTTTACCATATCCTGAAAGACTATCATTCCGTATTTATCGCAGTAATAGTAGAATAGATCAGGTTCAAGCTTGATATGCTTTCTTAACATATTGAAGCCGAGCTTCTTCATTGTCAGAATATCGTATTCGTAACCCTTCGGGGAGGCGGGAGTATATATTCCGTCGCTGAAATATCCCTGATCCAGTACCCCGTGGAAGAAGCAGGGCTTGCCGTTAAGACAGATATAGCTTCTGTCCTTTTCTTTTCTTATATCTATTGTTCTTAATGCAAAATAGGATTCTATCCTGTCAGCTCCGTCTGTAAGGGTAAAGGTGTAAAGATAGGGATCGTCGGGACTCCACAGCCTTGGTGAAGGAATTTTTACCGTAGTAACTTCTCCCGTCCACCTGTGGATAATATCACCCTCATCCGTATGGATAACTGCTGTCTTTTCTTCTTTACCGCCTGAAGTTTCTATAGTAATGCCGTCAAGGGAAGGGGTGAGCTTTAAATCGGTGAAATATCCGTCAGGAAGAGCTTCAAGCCATACCGCCTGCCATATTCCGCTGATAGGAGTATACCACATACCGCCACGCTTAAAGCGTTGCTTTCCATAGGGATAGTCGGTGTCAAGAGTATCCGTGACCTTAACTTCGATAAGGTTTTCTCCGCACTTTACACAGCCGGAAATATCGAAGGAAAAGGGTGTATATCCGCCGTTATGCCCACCGATAGCCGTGCCGTTTATCCTCACCTCGCAGAACTGGTCTACCGCTCCGAAATGAAGGAGTATCCTATCCTTGTTAAATTCCTCCGTCAAGGTGAATTTTCTGCGGTAGAGGTACACTTCATCCTTTGCAAGAGGTCTTTGTATGCCTGAAAGCCTCGATTCGGGCGGATAGGGTACTATTATTTCTCCGAGAGGAGTTTCTTTTTCATTTTTTATTACCGATAACTTCCACTTTCCGCAAAGGGAAAGATAAGAATCCCTTTTCATCTGTGGTCTTGGGTATTCCGTCCAGTCGCATCCGTCCTTTTCAAAGGGCGTGGAAAGCTCGCAAAGTCTCACGTCTGTCACCTCGCCATAATAAATTGATATAAATCAATTATACCACTATCCGGGTAAAATTACAACAAAGTGAAAATTTAATAGCTTTCCAGTCCCAGGCTGAAGGTGTTACATTTCACTTTTACAATGCAAGGAGCAGAAAGCAGAATATCCGTGATATTTTTCTTATTCTCTGCGATAAATTCAGGATAGTGATGACGTAACGCCTTTTCAAGTCCGAATATATCGCTGTGACAGTTATCCCGTATCTGCATTACGGCTTCTTCCATAAGAGCTGTGACCTCCTGCTCTGCTCTGGCTTTGACCGAGATAATCTTTTCCGTATCAGTTTCGGATATTCCGCCACGCTCGTCAAATCTGCCGTCGGCGGTTACGGATATATCAAAATAAAGCTCCGATTCTTCATTGAAGCCTGGAGTAATAGCCGTTCTTACGCTGAAAAGAGTAATGGTAGAACGGTTATAATCCTCCGTATTTACCGTAACGGAATACTCCGCCATTCTGTTACTTAAAAACTGCAGTCCCGTGGCGGCATCAGAATCTATAATTCCGCTCTTTCTTTTACCCGAAAACACCACACCACCGTCAAGAACTATAGTCTTTTCCGTCTCCTGCTCTTCGCCGCCACCCTTCTGCCCTTCTCCCGATTCCTTCGGTACTGTGCCATCGGTCTTCTGCTCGGATATTTTAAGTTTCGGCAGATATGCACTACCCGTGCTGTTACAAAGACTGCTCATTATCTGATAGGCGTAATCTGCTACGGTATGTCCTTCCGATGAGGCGTTTTCGATAAGATTTATAAGCCTTTGAGAGGATACGTAGCCCTCCTTGAAGCGTATATCTATAAGCTCCTCGGCGGTATTCTCTGCCGCACAGACATAGGTTTTTGGGTGGGAATGATAGTTTGAAATAAAAAACTGCAGAGTTCTCGAAAGATCCTCATTACAAAGCTTTGAGCCTATTATAATAAGCCTGTTTTCGCTGAGCAGAAGGTCCTTGCCTGATAGGATGGAGGCGTTTTTTGCCGCTGTCAGTATGCTGTCTCCCTCGCCCACGGATTTAAGAACGTTTGGCTGTGTCTTATCGATCTGATTCTGTCCGCCCTCGCTTGTCTGGGAGAAATACTGCATACTTATCCTATAGATATTTCTATCTGGGATATAATCTATTCCGAGTGCCTGCACTATCGCTCTGTCAGAAAGCTCCACGTACCTCACACAACCTGACAGAGATAATGACAGCACAAGGGACAGCATAAGAGCTATGCTAATTTTCTTCATTTTCCTTTTCCTTTCGTGGCAGCTTCTTACCCGTAAATAGTACAGCAAGCGGAATCACAACGCCTGCAAAAACAAGGGGTATTGCGCTGTGGATTATCATCTGCAGAGCATCGTAATATCTTCTGTCCGAACCTATAAGCATACATAAGATAAGCGTCAAAACTCCGTATATAGCAAGAAACCAGCCCTTTTTCCTTTTTCCCAAGGAGGTTTTGTAAAGCTCGCCTGCCGAGGTAAAAAGAAGTGATATTTTTATTATTCCGCAAAGAAGCCACACTATGGCGTCTATACCGTCAAGCCGCTGGAATACCACCACGTCCGAAAGGGATGATATAACGTACAAGGGATATTCAAGCTCGTTTAAATAAGGTCCGAAAATAAGATTGTAGAGAAGATTTACTATCTCTAAAATAACGAATATCACCGCAAGAGAATAGTATACGGCTCTGTTCGGCTTGTCGGTTATATTTTTGCAAAGCACCGCAAAAACAAGCATCTCACTGTTACAGCTTATTTCCGATATAACTGCACGGAAAAGGTAGTTTCCGTCCTCGATAAATACGGGATAGAGGTATGAAAAATCCAGCTTATCTGCCATTGTAACAAAAATCAGGAGGAGCAGAAAGGCAAAAACCGAAACTGCAAATACCGCCGTTCTTGTTATGGAGCTTGCACCTTTATAAGCTCCGTAAAGAGCTACCGCAATTATAAGTGCAGTACCGCTTATCAGCAGTAATTCTCCTATAAGGGTATCGGTTATATAAAGCTGAAGGTTAAGAACGGAGTTTACCGTAACCGACAGCAATACTATACCAAAAAGAAGGCTTAATATTATCCCGTAGATGCGGTTTCTTCTGATTGCCGCTGTGAGAAAGTTATCCCCTTTGAATTTTACTGTCAGAAATAAAAGCGGCAGATATAAAATCAATACTGCAAGCTTTGCCACAAGGATTGCGACAAAGCGTTCACTACCGTAACGGATAAGCTCGCCCGGTATCATTATCATTTCTGTTGTCAGTCTGGAAACTATAAAGGCTATAGCCAGCTGTTTACTGCTTATCCTGTTCAAATCAGCCCTCCTTATCTGCTTTTCTCTTTGCTCTACCCGATAACTGCTGTAAGGTCACGTCGGTACGGGACAGCCTTCTCCAGCTTATTCTTACAAAGGTATCACGGATTATACTTTTCAGGGTAAAGGGCGCAAAAGGTGCCATATATGGTACTCCATAGGCGTTCTTTGAGCAAAGTCTGAAAAGAAAAAGCGTGCCTGCAACGGTTATTCCGAAAAGCCCGAAAATGCCGCCTGCTAAAATAAATACAAGCCGCATTATCATAAGGCTCTCGTATAAATCGGGCACTGCAAAGGAGCATAGCCCCGTGGCGGCTATAATAAGCACCACAGGTGCGCTCATAAGTCCTGCAGAAACCGTAATCTCTCCTATAACAAGGCCGCCTACGATACTGACTGCATGACCTACGCTTTTAGGCAATCGCAGTCCCGCCTCTCTCATAATCTCATAAAGCGAATACATTATAAGACATTCTCCGAATATGGGAAAAGCGGTAGTCTGCACCGAGGAATAGATATTAAGAAGCAGACTGCTACGTAGCATTTCGGGGTTGAAATTGCAGAGTGCCACGTAAAGTCCCGGTAATATTACCGCTAAAATAAAGGCGGTAAAGCGGAGTATACGCATAAAGGCGGAGAAATAAGGCTTATGGGTATAGTCGTCCATGGTGTGGAAATTCTCTATAAAAAGAGTCGGCAGTATAAGAGCAAAGGGAGTGCCGTCTACTATTATTCCGATTCTGCCTTCATAGAGCTTTGATACGAAAACGTCGGGGCGTTCGCTGGTCATAACCTGCGGAAAGAGTCCCGGTTTTCCTTCCTCTAAAAAGGACTGGAGAAATTCACTGCTCAGGATAGTATTAAGCGGTATATTCTTCAGTCTGTCCTTCACCTGCATAACCGCTTTGCTGTCCGCTCTGTCGGTAAGATAGCATATGCATATATCGGTATTGCTACGCTGTCCCACCTTCATAAGCTCGGTCTTTAAGGTGGGGGATTTCATTCTGCGCCTTACCATAGCGATATTTATCCTGATGACCTCTATAAAGCCTTCTCTTGAGGCTCTCAGATTAATATGTGTACTCGGCTCGTCTATGCTTCTGTGGGAAAAACCCTGAATGCCTATTGCTATTGCATAGTTTACCTCATCACATAGCATCACCGCAAAGCCTGACATTGCCGCTTGCAGTACCTCGTCGCAGGAATAGAGCTGGCGTTGTTCCTCCGCTATAAGCATAGTGGAGGCTATCTTATCAAAAAGCTCCTTTGCGGTGTGGCAGTCCCTCGGTGGATTTTCGGTAAGCGGTCTGTAGACAAGGTCGGCAAGCTTCATTTTATCTATCATACCCTCGCAGGTGATGAAAACTATTTTTCTACCCTCGATAACGGCTGGCTTTACTATAAGGTCGGTACTGTTATTTATCATTGCCCTTATATTTACACAGTTTTCCTCAAGGGAGTTTGTCAGCTTTATATTTTCAAGGGTGTTATTTACTTCTTTTTCAGAAAAATCAGGGATTTTATCCTTCATCTTGCTATCTCCTTTTTACGTTCTTCGTTTATTTTCCCCTTTACGTATTTTTTTATCCGTAAAAGAAAATAATAATACAAGAATTTTAAAGGGTGTGATATATTGCTTATCGTTATAATAAGGTCGGTGTTGCTTTACTTTATAATCGTACTGTCACTAAGGCTTATGGGAAAAAAACAACTTGCCCAGCTACAGCCCTCGGAGCTTGTGACTACCATTCTTATTTCAAATATAGCTACCCTGTCACTTGAAGATCTGTCGGTACCTATGATCTATGGTATTATCCCTATTCTGATGGTGGTCAGTATGGACGTCATCATGTCCCATGTAATGCTGAAAAGTACAAATATCAGAAGGATGGTGACGGGTACTCCGCAGATAATAATTTCCGACGGAAAGATAGATCAGCAGGTGATGAAACGGCTTCGCTATTCCATAGACGAGCTTATGGAGGCTATGAGAGAGTGTATGATATTCGATTTATCCGAAGTACAGTACGCCATAGTAGAAACTACGGGAAAGATAAATTTCTTTCAGAAAAGCTGTTACAGAAACGTGGAAAAGGGCGATTTCGGTATAAAGCAGACAAACTGCAATCCGCCCTCCCTTCTTATAAAGGACGGGGAGATAAATATTCCTGCTCTGTCCCGCTTTGACGGAGGTGAGCAAAGGCTTATGAACCTGCTTTCGGAAAAGCATCTGTCGGCAAGGGATATTTTTATTATGACCTTTTCCGATGATAAGGGGATAAATATAATTTTAAAGGATAAGAAAAAATGAAAAGACTTTCACTATGTCTGGCTCTGATAATCTCGATGGCTTTATTCGGCTCATATGCATTTTTCAGCTGTAAGGACTGTGCCGTGGAGATAAAGCAGGAAATAGAATCGGCGGCAAGATGCTTTAAGAATGAGGATTACGTCACCGCTACAGAATTTTCGGATAAGGCAATTATACTCTGGCACAAGCTGTCGGACAGAACTGTTTTCGTAGAGGATATACAGAACGATATTGAAATAGAAATGACGCTTGCCAGAATATCCGAAATGGCACGTCAGCAGGATGATGATATTTTCGAGGAATGCCGTGTGCTGTTCACCCTGCTTGATTCCTTTATAGATATGCAGACGCCTACTCTTGCGAATATTTTCTGATACAAAAATACCCGAAGGAGTTTTTGATTCTTCGGGTATAAGTGATATTTGTTGTGCGGCGGAATTGCCAGAAGGGGCACCCTTCTCTCTTTTTTCTCACGCTATTTTGAGACCGTCGCACAGTAAGACTGTGTAAAGCACTATTCATCGTGCGGCGGAATTGGCTGAAGGGGCATCCTTCATTCGGATGCTTTGAAATTGTAGATTGGTCTTATTCTTGTCATTATATCGGCGGTAGGCTCTATATTGGCAATAATCTCGTCAATGCTCTTATATGCCATAGGGGACTCGTCAAGGGTAGAGGTATTTATGCAGGTGGAATATATGCCCTTCATCTGTGCCTTATATTCCTCCATAGTGAGTCGCTCGAATGCCATATTTCTTGACATCAGTCTGCCTGCACCGTGGGGTGCGGAATAGTTCCAGTCAGGGTTGCCCTTACCGATACAGATAAGGCTACCGTCACGCATATTGATAGGAATAAGCAGTCTTTCGCCCGCCTTTGCGGAGACTGCGCCCTTTCTTAAAATCATTTCAGCAACGTCGATATAATTATGGATAGTCTGGAAGCTGTCGTGCGCATTGAGTCCCGTTTTTGAAAGCAGGATTTCCGCCATCTTTTCACGATTTCTCTTTGCGAACTGCTGGCATATCTCTATATCGTGCAGATAGTCCTCCATAAAGGAGCCATAGAGGTAACAAAGCTCACGGGGCATTGTGGGCTCTTTAAGCTCCCATTCCCTGTCAAGTGCCTTTAAGGTGCTCAGAATTTCTGTTCTTCTTCCCTGCTCCTTATATGTACGGATTATCTCTTCTCTCTTCTGATAATAATTTTCCGCCTTACCCATATTAAGATCAATTGCTATATTCTGATAATACTCCGCTACCTGAGTACCTAAATTACGGCTACCCGAATGGATGACAAGATACTTATTGCCCTCATCATCGGTGTCGATTTCGATAAAGTGGTTACCGCCGCCGAGAGTACCAAGGCTTCTTTCAAGACGCTTTGTGTCCTTCAGATTTCTGTAGCAACGAAGAACAGTCAGGTCAAAATGTTCCTGTCTGCCCTCCCATACGTTTCTGCCGCTGGGGATGGTATGTGCCGCCTCGTCAAAGGCGGGAAGGTTAATATCAATCTTGCCTAAAAGAACGGTAAGCATTCCGCATCCGATATCAACGCCCACCATATTGGGTACTACCTTATCGGTGATAGTCATAGTTGTACCTATAGTGCAACCCTTACCTGCATGAACGTCAGGCATTATGCGGATTTTTGAAGAGGAAAACGCCGCCTCGTCGCATACTGTCTTTATCTGCTCTGTAGCAGTCTGCTCGATATTATCGGTAAAGCATATTGCCGTATTGTATTTTCCGATTATTTCTGTCATAATAAATCATTCCTTTCATTTTCTCTGCCCTTGATGATATTTTAGCAGATGATGAAAGGCTTTTCACGGAAAAAAAGCTGCGAGAGGAAAAAAAGCGGAAAAGCTTTACTTTTCCGCTCAGCTTGTAGACAAAGTTATTTGTCTACACACTGTCAGACGATGAAAAACGCACGCAGACGAGGAAACTGACGTCGTCGGCGTACGATGGTACGGTAGGCGTCAGGTGACGAAGTAAGCAAAAATGCTTTAGGGAAGCCGTTT
>JAFTVY010000007.1 GCA_017465545.1 Ruminiclostridium sp. | reverse complement strand
TAATGGCGACCTGGATGGGACTCGAACCCACGACCTCCGCCGTGACAGGGCGGCGTTCTAACCAACTGAACTACCAGGCCGTAGGAGTAATGGTGGAAACTATAGGGCTCGAACCTATGACCCTCTGCTTGTAAGGCAGATGCTCTCCCAGCTGAGCTAAGCTTCCGTGGTCTCCTGTTTGCCAATCACTTAATCTCCTCAAGCGACTTTTATATTATACACTTTTCTTTATCATTTGTCAAGTGTTTTTTAAAATTTTTTTAAAAATTTTTAAAATTTTATTCCCAGCTCTTCCAGACTTCGGGCTGATAGCCTATTGTAGCCTGTTTGCCATTCCTTACGATGGGGGTTTTGAACATTGCGGGAGTTTCTAAAAGCTTTTCTATCTTATCCTCCTCATAGGCAAGATATTTTATCGTACTGCTTTCGTAGGCCTTTGATTTTTCATCTATCAGCTTTTCATAACCGCCGACAGCGGCGCATATACTGCCAAATTCTCCCTTACTCAGTCCCTTGCTCATTATATCCACAAGCTGATACTTTATTCTTCTCTCCTTGAAGTACCGTTCAGCCTTTTTTGTATCGAAGCATTTTGATTTGCCGAAAATCTGAATATTCATATATATTCTCCTATTTATGTTTCCAGAACATTGTTACCGCCGTTTTTTCACGTTCCTCAGGTACACTCAGCATTTTCATTGAAACCGCCACAGCCATGAACGCTACGCCTATACCTACCGTCATATCCACAAAAAGAAGGGTATTCAGCGTTGTGAGTATGTATGCAAGTATCGTTCTGTAGCAATGGGGAGTAACCCTTATCACAAGCGTAAAGAACAGGAAGAAGAAGCCGAGCGTCAGCGCTACTCTCCAGTTCGGGAAAAATCCCATAAGGCTACCGAAGGTAACAGCTATAGCCTTACCGCCCTTGAATCGTGCGAATATCGGGAAAATGTGTCCGAGTACCGGTGCAATCATTACAAGGGGCAGGAAGAAAGCGTTATAATCATCTGAATGCAGATAAAGGAATACCGGCAGAAAGCCCTTTGCAAGCTCGCACAGAAGTGTGAAGGCTCCGCAGAGGAAGCCACCGTAGCGATAGGCATTCGCTGTGCCAAGATTTTTATCGGGGCTGTCGGAAATTATATCCTTACGGAAAAGTTTTGCGGCTATGCCAGCAAACAGAATACTACCCATAAGATAACCGGACAGTATAAAAAACAATGCCGTAAGCATATTCACATCTCCTTTCCATGGAATCAGTCTGTTTATATTATAGTAAGCGATTTTGTTGTGTTAGTGAGGTTGATACAGCCATCCTCCGTAACACACACCATATCCTCTATCCTTACACCGAACTTGCCTGAAATATATACACCGGGCTCAATGGTGAGTATCATACCCTTTTTAAGCGTATGAACGGAATTTCTTGAAGACGTCGGTGCCTCGTGAATTTCGAGTCCTACACCGTGTCCCAGTCCGTGACCGAAATATTCGGCGTAGCCCCAGGCGTCAAGGGTGCTTCTTGCGACGCTGTCGGGAATTTTACCGCCTATACCTGCTCTTACCGCCTTTATGGCGTCAAGATTCGCAGAATATACTGCGCTGTACATTGTACGCATTTCGTCGGTTGCACCGCCGATTGCGATAGTTCTTGTCATATCGGAATGATAGCCCTTATAGGTAGCACCGAAATCGAGGGTAAGAAATTCATTCTTCTGCAGCTTCTTATCGGTTGGTACTGCATGGGGAGAGGCTGAATTTATGCCCGACGCCGCTATAGTATCAAAGGATACACCGTCAGAACCGTATTCCGCCATATAATAATCAAGCAAAGCCGCTACGTGTTTTTCTGTCATACCGGGCTTTATATCGTTAAGAAGCCTCTGATATGCCTTTTCGGCAATTCTCTGGGCGGTGACGATATATTTAAGCTCGTCCTTATCCTTTATTATGCGCATATCCAGTATCAGCTCGGATAAGAAGGAGCTGGTATTGAACTGTAAGAATGCAAAATCGTTCTTATACTTTGCAAGCTGGGAGAGAGTTACATAGTCGCTTTCAAGGTAAACCTCCGCTATGCCGTGATTTACAAACAACTCCATAAGCTGTTCTCTGATATTTGTCAGAAGAATGACGTCACATTCCTCGCTTGCCTCCTGCTTAGCTTTATCAATGTAACGGAAATCTATAAGCAGATAGCTTTTTTCTTTTGTAATAACAAGAATGCCCGCCGATGATTTAAAGCCTGTGAGATAGTGACGGCTTACGTCTGAAGTAACCAGCGCCGCCTGTTTTACGTCAGGCAGTTTATTCATAATTTCAGCTATTCTTCCCATAATATTCCCCTTTTGATTAAAGTATAACTATATTTCGTTAATTAAATGTTAAGATTTATCGCAAAAACAGAATTATTGCAATCCCTCTTACATCAGAAAGCTGTCATACGCCTTTTTCATAGCTGAGGCATCCTCTGCCTGAGTGCCTGCCGATTCGCTGATTACGGTACAGCTTAAATTTCGCTTTGCAAAAAGCTCCATAAGAGGCTCATAATCAGGGCCGTAGGTGGTATCGTCAAAGGTGAGATGTCTTTTTTCGCCACCCGTTGTATATTCTATCTTGGAAAAATGCACGTGCATCTGTGCCAGTCTGTCAAAGCCCAGCTTATCTTCTATTTCATCAAGCATTTTCGCATAGTCGTCTATTGTCTTTATGCCACCGAGAGTCCTTGCATTGAGATGTCCGAAATCTACACAGGGGAGCATACTGTCATCAAGAGTACATAGCTCCAGAACCTCCGATAAGGTGCCGAGTTGATTTATCTTGCCCATAGTTTCAGGGCAGAATATCGCCCTTATATTTTCGTTCTTCATTTCGGCAAGCGCCTTTGTTACAGTATCCTTTGCAAGATAAAGGGCTTCTGCTCTTGTCATCTTTGCGCAGGAGCCTGAATGAACGACAACCTTTTTTGCATTCAGTCTGTCAGCGGCTCTCATAGCCTCCATTATATAGCCTACGCTTTTTTCTCTGGTTTCGGCGTTTTCTGATGAAAGAGAAATAAAATAGGGTGCGTGAAGGGTTATCACTATATCGTTTTCCTTAGCTATTGAAGGAAGGTTTACATAGGTGGCTTCGGATATTCTTACTCCTCTGCCGCATTCTATCTCATAGCAATCAAGAGAAAAGCTCTTCAGATATTCAGCTATATCTGCAGGAAATTTTCTTTTGCCGAAGCTGTCTGAGTTTCCGCCCGGTCCGAATCTTACTGCCATTTTTATCTTCCTTTCACGTTTTATTTTATTTCAAGCTTTGAATAGTCCCTTTTGAAGATGAGACTTTCTACTTTTCTTTTCAGTCTGAAGGTCCAGGTCTTTTCAAGGTGGAAGGGCTCTACGAGTACCGATATTGCTCCCTTGAAATTACCTGCCATTACGTCTGTAAATATCTGATCGCCTATTACGGCAGTCTCCTTTTTGGATACGCCCATCTCCTTTATCGCTCTTGATACTCCGAAGGTGAGTGGCTTACAGCCGTTGGCGCAGTAAGGAAGCCCCAGCTTTTCTGCAAGAGGTTTTACCCTTTTATTCGTATTGTTCGACACCACCCTCATCGGGATGCCAAGCTCTCTCATAGAGTCAAGCCATTCGGGTACGCCTATCTCTGCGGCGGGGTTTCCGTGCATCGAAAGGGTATTGTCAAGATCAAGCACCATCGCCTTTATGCCGTGCTTATCCAAAAATTCCTTATCTATGTCAAGTACGTTTTTGATCCAAATTTTAGGTCTGAAAATCATAGAATTTCCTTTCCTGGTACAAAAATGACGTTATTTACGGAAAAAAGCGGACAAAAGCCATACCTTTGTCCGCCTCTTATTGATCGTAAGTATTAATTACTTAAACTTGCGCTTACGAGCAGCCTCGGATTTCTTCTTACGCTTAACCGAAGGTTTTTCGTAGTGTTCTCTTTTACGAACCTCTGCTAATACACCGTCTCTGGCGCAGGATCTCTTAAAGCGCTTGAGAGCTGTATCTAAAGATTCATTTTTACCTAAACGAACTTCTGCCATCTATATCCCTCCCTTTGCCATACGGCACAGGTTATAATCTCATACAAATTTTTAAAAGATGTATGTTAGTATTATACTACTTTATTAACTTTATGTCAATAGTTTTTTTGAATTTTCGGAAAAAATTCTCATTCTTCGTCTAAAAACTGCTCTACGTCTATGATTTCGCCGTCCTGCCACAGTCTTTCAAGGTCATAGAATTCTCTTGTATCCTTATAGAAAACGTGGAAAATAACGTCGATGTAGTCAAGCACTACCCAACTGGAGCTCTGCTTTCCTTCAATCTGCTTGGGCTGTTCTCCGAGAAGTCCCAGCTGATAATCGACCTCATCGGCAAGAGCCTTTACCTGCGTTGAGCTTGTACCTGTTGCGATTACGAAGTAATTTGCAAGGATAGTAAGATCCTTTACCTTGATTATCTTTATATCGTGCGCCTTTTTGGAACTAAGTGCCTTGACGCCTGCTTTAAGCATTTCTATATCTGTCATTTCTGTTTCTCCTTGGTTTTCGTATTATATATTCTTGTGTAGAAATTATATGCGTTTATAGTGCAGGGTGGAACAAGTCCCCCTTTTGAAAGAGTATCGCCCACCGAATATTTAAGGGCGTGATACATTCCGCCGTCCAGATCGTCGAAGCTGTATTTTCTGTATTTTTCCACGTCCTTATAGCTTCTGTCGGCACTTACAAGATCTCCTAAATAGACTATCTTCTGCAGTCTGCTCATATCCGCATTACCTGCCGTATGATAGCGGACGGAAAGCAGAATATCCTCATCGGTTATATCAAGCTTTGTTTTAAGGTGATAAGCCGCCGCAGGGCCGTGCCATAAAGCGGGAGTTTCAAGCTCCTCGGCACTTACCTCCATACCGCTGAGTACAGCAAGGGATTTCTGGGCGTTGGGAGTTTCCTCCTTCTTGATATCGTGAAGAAGTCCCGCAAGATACGCCTTTTCCGTGTCCTCGCCGTGCTTTAAAGCAAGCTCATAGCACATTTCGGCAACGTTCATACTGTGGGTAAAACGCTTTTTTGAGAGCGTCTGCTTCAGAAGCTCAATATATCCGCTGTATTTTTCTTCGTAGTCCCTGATCTTACACATACAGCTGACGTTCCTTTATATAATCGGCTACCGCAGGCGGAACAAGTCCGTCGATGCTGTCGCCGTTCTTTATCTTGTTTCTGACTTCTGTGGAGCTAAGCTCGGTGACGTTAAGATTAAGAACCTTTATTCTGCCCATTTCCGCCGCATATTCCACCATATCGCTGTATTCGGAAGGCTTTCTTGCCGCCGCTACGACCTTGCATTCTCCGAGTAACGCCTCGTATCTGTACCACTTATCAAAGTAGAACAGCATATCTCCGCCTATTATCAGATAGAATACCGCATCCGCAGGATAGCGTTTTTTAAGCTCTCTTACAGTAAGTATCGTATAGCTTGTACCACCCATCTCCTGCTCAATATCGCTGATTTCAAACTTACCCTCTTCGATAAGGTCAGAAAAGGCAAGTCTGCACATCTCGGCTCTGTCCTCAAAGGGAATCAGTGCCGTATCCTTATGGGGAGATTTGCAGGTGGGGATTATCAGCATTTTCTGTAATTTAAGATCGGCAAAGGCCTCCTTCACCATATTGATATGGCCGTTATGGATGGGGTTGAAGGCACCGCCGAAAATTCCTATCTTAATCATTTAAATCAATTTTCCTTTTCTTAGGGTTCTTATTCTGTCTGTAGAGTATGATTTTCGTACCTATTACCTGTACTACTATACTTTCCGTTCTTTCGGCAATCTCGCCCGAAATTTCCTTTGCACTGTAGTCGCAGTTTTCCAGCACCTTTATCTTTATAAGCTCTCTTGCTTCAAGTGCCGCAGAAAGCTGTTTTATAAGCTCGTCGCTGAGTGCGTTCTTACCAATCTGAAAAATTGTTTCCTCTGTGCTTGCTATACTTTTGAGCTTTGCACGCTGTTTGCTTGTAATTGTCATATTATCTCCTATCCTCTTATAAAGAAATACCACACGGCAACAACTATTGCTACCTGAACAAAGAATATAACGGGTATTCCTATCATAAAGCTTTTATGTTTTGTCTTGTGGCGGAATAAAACCATGGAAAGATACATTGCAAGACTTCCGCCCAGTCCTGAAAATAAGAATAACGTTCTTTCCTTTATACGCCATTTTCCTTTTTTCGCTTTTTCTTTATCCACAATCGGCAGAATAAAGGAAATGATGCTTATAACTATTATGTAGACGAGAAAGACTACCGGCAGTATATCCTTCATTATGACAGCTCCTCCACAAGGCTCTGAAGTGCTCTGGCTCTGTGGCTTATCTTATTCTTTTCCTCTGCAGGAATACAAGCCATGCTGACTCCGTCCTCTATCATAAATATGGGATCGTAGCCGAAACCGTTGTCGCCAATCGGCTCTTCACCGATAAAGCCGTGACATTCTCCGCTGACGCAGATTTCCGTTTCATCGTCCTTTATAAAATAAAGGGAGCATACGAATTTTGCACCACGAAGGCTTTTGTCAACGCCCTCAAGCTCTTCTAAAATTTTATTCATTCTGTCCTTGTCGGAGGCGTTTTCGCCTGCGTATCTTGCGGAATAAACACCCGGTGCGCCGTCAAGAAAATCAACGGCAAGTCCGCTGTCATCGGCAAGCACGGGACTTTTAGCAATTTCATAAATAGCCTGTGCCTTTATTCTTGCATTCTCGCTGAAGGTCTCGCCATCCTCGATTATATCAATATCAATTCCTGCCTCTTTCATAGATACGGGTTCGTAGCCAAGAGGAGATAAAATCTCCTTCAGCTCTCTTATCTTACCCTGATTATTGGAGGCGATAATAAGTTTCATTATAAATTTCCTTCCTCTTTATTCTGCGAATAAAGCTTCTACGTAATCCCTCGGTATAAAGTCCTGAAGGTCGTCTATCTTTTCTCCGACGCCTACAAGCTTTACGGGAATATTCAGTTCTTCCTTTATAGGTATTATTATACCACCTTTTGCAGTTCCGTCAAGCTTTGTAAGGACAATACCTGTAATTTCCGCAGTTTCCTTGAAAAGCCTTGCCTGATTTACAGCATTCTGTCCCGTTGTCGCATCAAGCACTAAAAGTGTTTCTACTCTGCTGTCGGGCAGATTGTTGCTGATGATTCTTGCAATCTTCTTAAGCTCGTCCATAAGATTCTTCTTATTGTGAAGTCTGCCTGCGGTATCGCAGATGATAACGTCCGCATTTCTTGCCTTACCTGCCTGAAGGGCATCGAATACAACTGCGGCGGGATCTGCGCCCTCGGCGTGCTTTATTATGTCAACGCCCGCTCTGTCGGTCCATACCTGAAGCTGTTCGATAGCCGCCGCACGGAAGGTATCCGCCGCCGCAACAACCACCTTTTTGCCGCTGCTTTTAAGATTGTGGGAAAGCTTACCTATGGTGGTAGTCTTACCTGCTCCGTTTACGCCGATAACAAGAATTACCGTCGGCTTTGTATCAAGATTCAGGGAATTGTCACCCTCTAAAATCTCTGCAATGATATTCTTCAAAAGTCCCTTTACTTCGTTAGGATCGGTAGCACCTGTACGCTTTACCTCTTTTCTGAGGCTTTCGCAGATATTTGCGCTGGTCACAGCACCGATGTCGGAAAGAATAAGAGTTTCTTCGAGCTCCTCAAAGAAATCCTCGTCAATCTTTGTAAAGGAATTTATTACGCTCTGAAGCTTACCCGAAAGAGCGTCCTTTGTGTTTTTAAGTCCGTTTTTTAATTTTTCAAAAAAGCCCATAATTACCTCGTCAGTTTAAATTAAGGAATGTATCAAGTGCATTCTTTTCGTCAGTTTCTATGTCAGGAATAAGAGGAATATCATCCTTGCTCCTGTCAACACGGCAGAATTTTTTATATGATACCTGACAGAGAAGCTTTGAATTAGGCGGCTGAAAATAAAGCTTGTCGCCATAGCTTGTAGGCATATTACCAGGAATCTCTCCTATCACCTTGCCCAGCTTGTTATCGGATATAGTTACCGCAAAATCCATCCCTGAGCTGAAGGTGTAGTTTGACGTAAGAGCATAAAGCTCCCCTGAAAATACATTCTTCTCTTTTTTATTGGCTTCACGGTAGCCTTCATATTCCGTCAGCTTATCATCTTCTCTTACGATGGTAGCACCGAAAATGCCGTAATCATCAACATCAATGTATTTCATAAATTCATTGATGACCTGGGAGTTTCCGCCGCCGTTCTTTCTTAAATCAACAGCTACCCTGCGGATATTCTTTTCGGCAACCTCTTTAAAGAAATCGGAAAGCGCCGCCTTATATCCATCTGTTACAGTACACTCGTCAAGGGTAAATACCGCCGATGAAATATCTTCATATATTCTGTAGCTGTAGAATGATTCTCTGTCATTATCCGTTTCGGTATTCTGTGACAGGTCGGGATATCCGAAGGTAAGTTCCTTGGTTTCTGTACCAGTTTCGCTCTGTAGCTGAAGTGTAATGCCGTCAGATGTGTCGAGTCCCAAAAGCATATTCCAGCTTTCAAGCTTTAGGCACTCTGTCAGCATATAATCTGCATAAAATTCCACCTGTGGCTCAAAGGGAAATACCTTTTTAAAACGACCGAGAAGCTCTTCGTAGGAAACGCCGTCAACGGACAATATTTCATTTTTACCGATCTTATCCTTTTCCAGCACTTCTCTGCTGCCACGGAAGGTCATTATCGTGTGCCCGTCATTTATTGAGCAGTACATCACAGCACCGATACTCCAAAGCTCGCCTACCGTAATACTGTCATATCCTGAAAGCTGATTTTCCGCCTGCTCATAAGCGGCATCAAAAGCATCGCCAAGTCCTGAATCATCAAGATAGCAGGGATGAGTCTGCTTTACCGCCTTGTACATAAATTCAAGGTCCTCTGCCGCCTGCTCATTACTGAGAACAGTATCAAAGGGCATAGTATTCACGGCAGGAACGGTCTTATCAACGTTTACAGCACAGATTATAATTATCACGGCGGTAATAAGCATTATAGCTACAATACCGAAAATTACATATTTTTTGCTAATCTTCATTTATTCCAGCTCCATATCAAGGTCGTCAACGATCTCCTGTCGGAGTAATCTTGAAACGCCCTTTTCCTGCATATATACACCATAAAGCACGTCACAAAGCTCGATAGTGCCTCGTCTGTGGGTGATTACCATAAGCTGTGTATTTTTGGAGAAGCGTTTAAGATATGTAGCGTATTTCTGAACGTTTGCCTCATCAAGAGCCGCATCCACCTCGTCAAGCATACAGAAGGGAGTCGGTCTGTGAAGAAGTATCGCAAGATATATAGTCAGCGCTACCATTGATTTTTCGCCGCCTGATAAAAGCGAAAGGCTTCTTATTACCTTTCCCGGAGGTGCCGCATATATCTCTACGTCGGAATTCAGTACGTCGTCGGGATCAGAAAGCTCCAGTCTCGCCTCGCCGCCACCGAAGATCTCGGAGAACAGCTTGCCGAAATGCTTGTTGATACTGTTGAAGCTTTCGGTGAATCTCTGCCTTATATCACGAATCAGGTCAGCAATAAGCTTTTCAAGCTCTGCCTTGGATTTTTCTACGTCCTGAAGCTGTGCGGAAAGCTCGCCATATCTTACAGACAGCTCTTCAAGCTCTTCAATAGAACTGTAGTTTACGTTACCGAGAGCGCTTATTTTACGCTTGATTTCCTGAAGCTCGTTCTTTGCGGTGATGATGTCGGGCAGTTCTTCTGCCTTTTCTCTCGCTTCGCTCTTTGTTACCTCGTATCTGTCCCAGAGGTTGGTAATTATCTTTTCCGTCTGTGCATCGCAGGAAAGCTTTCTTTCCTCGTGACGTGCAAGAGCGGTGCTGTATTTTTCCTTTGATTCAGTAATCTCTCTTATGCTCTTACCTATCTCGCTTATCTTCTGCTCTATAGCGTTTGTCAGGGAGATATTATCGGCAATTTCCTTATCGCTACCGCTTGCCTGCTCGGTTATAGTATCGCAAAGGGCGTTCTTCTGTGCTATCTGTTTTGTGATAGCTTCAATCTCTGCCTTCTTTTCTTCGATGGCTTTAAGATTTTCATCACCACCCGTAAGAAGAGAAGCTATAGACTGCTCGATACCCTCAATACGGATTTTAAGCGCTTCTATATCCTTTTCGCAGGTCAGCACTGCAAGATCGTTTTCGGATATTTTATCCGCATATTCCTTTTTACTGCTGTCAGCCTTGTCGAGATTTTCTCTCTGCTTTTCAAGGATCTTCTCGTTTTCTTCTATATCCTTTTCTATCTGTGAAAGCTCTTTTTCAAGCTCTTCCTTCTGCTTTTTGCCGTCAAGAGCCGATACGTCCTGCTTATCAAGAAGCTCCTCATTCATATCACGCTGGGAGCTGAGCTGTGATAAAAGTCTCTTTACGCCGTCTCTTTCAGCTTCAAGTCTTGCAATCTTAGGAGCACATTCGACGAGAATCTGGGCAAAGCCCTCCATCTCGAATGCCATCTTGTTTACTTCAGCCTGAAGCGGCTTTAACTGTTCGGTCTCATCCTTTATCTTTGCGGAGAGCTTTTCCATCTCTTCAGATAAATCAGCCAGCTCCTGCTTTCTTGAAATGATACCTGCATCGTTCTTTACGCTACCGCCTGTAAAGGAACCGCCTGCATTGATTATCTGTCCGTCAAGAGTTACTATCTTGAAGCGGTATCCGTATTTCTTCGCAATTACAGAGGCTACGTCTATATCCTCTACAATGGCAGTCTTACCGAGTATAAACTTTACGATGCCGTCATATTCCTTATCGTAGCTGATAAGCTCGGACGCCATACCCTCAAAGCCTTCTTCGTCGGAAAGTCCGTCTATTTCAAGAAGTCTACCCTTTACGCTCGTAAGAGGCAGGAAGGTTGCTCTGCCGAGGTTACCCTCTTTAAGGTAGCGCATACTACGTTTTGCACTGTCCTCGTTTTCCGTAACTATATTCTGCATAATACCGCCAAGGGCGATCTCTATAGCAACGGTATATCTTTTAGGGGCGTTTATAATATCTGCTACAGTACCTCTGATACCGCTGAGACGTCCCTGCTTTGCCGCTTGTATTACCGACTTTACGCTTGAAGCAAAGCCAGCCATATTCTTGTCGATACCGTCAAGCACGTCATAACGGGAACGCTTTGTATCATAGGACTTTTTCAGATCTTCAAGAGTTCTGCTCTGGACTTTCAGCTTTTCGGATTTACTTTCGTAAAGCTTTTTATAGCCCGTCATCTTGTTTTCGGTCTCGGACTTTTCATCCTCTGCCGCTTCAAGCTCGTCTTCGGTTTCAATAAGCTTTTTCTTCTGCTCCGATATTTTTGCGGTTATCTCTTCGATTGCCGCCTTCAGCTCTATGGTACGCTGTTCGTTCTCCTTTTCGGAAAGTCCCAACTGCTCTATACGAAGGGTAAGCTGTGTCTTTTTGAGGTACAGCTGTCCCTGCTCAGCTTCGAGCTTTTTATATTCTTCATCAAGATTGCTGTTTTCTTCGCTTATACCTGTCAGCTTTTCGGTAAGCTCACGGGATAATGCTTTAAGCTCTTCTATTTCCTTTTTCTTTTCTTCTATCTGTAAAGCAAGAGCCTTTTTATCCTCTTCAAGCTTTTCTCTGCCCTGCTTGCTGTTTTCTATCTGCTCTTCAAGATTACTGATATTTTCATTTGCGTGGTGAATATCGTTTTCAAGTACGGCGATTTCCTGCTTTATGGCAGTAATTCTTTCTCTTGCCTCGCTACCCTTGTCCTGAAGTGCCTGAAGCTCGGCACGCAGTCGCAGTTTCTTCTGGTTGTTCTCCTCTTCCTCTGCCTCAAGTCTTGATATATCTCTGTCAAGGTTCTGAAGCTCTGCCTGATTGAGAAGTATAGCGTCCTCAGTTTCCTTAAGACTTTTTTCAAGCTCTGCCAGTTCGTAAACGCTTACGGAAATATCCAGCTTTTCTTCTCTTTCTAAAAGCACTCTGGCTTTCTTCGCCTTTTCCGCCTGCTTTTCTAAAACGGGGAGTCTTTCTTCAAGCTCCTTTGCTATATCTCTTATACGAAGAAGATTTTCTTCGGTATGCTTCAGCTTGTTTTCCGCATCCTTTTTCTGTGCCAAGAACTTGGATACGCCTGCCGCCTCTTCAAATACCTCACGGCGCTTGCTACCTGCAGATTCCACGATTTCGGACACCTTGCCCTGACCGATAACACTGTAACCGTCTCTGCCGAGTCCTGTCCCCATAAAAAGCTCGTGGATATTCTTGAGCAGGGATTTTGCTCCGTTTATTCTGTATTCACTTTCGCCGCTACGGTATAGCTTACGGGAGATCACCACCTCGTCGGAATCTATACGAAGCGCTCTGTCGGAGTTATCAATAGTGAGCGCCACCTTTGCAAAGCCCATAGGCTTTCTTCTCACGGTACCGTGGAAGATAACGTCCTCCATTTTATCTCCGCGCAGACTTTTAGCGCCCTGCTCTCCCATTACCCAGCGCAAGGCGTCACTTATATTACTTTTGCCGTTGCCGTTACTTCCGACTACGGCGGTCATTTTCTTGTCAAAGGTCAGTATGGTCTTATCGGGAAAGGATTTGAACCCGTATATTTCCATAGATTTAAAAAACATCAATTAATCCTCTCTGCACGAAGTCTTGTGCCCTTTTCCTCTTTTATTTTAAAGGTTATATTTTTCCCCAGCAGGATACCCCGGTTATATCCGCCCTGCCCTGTTATTTTACTGATATTGCTTTTATCGGTGTAAAAGATATACCTTCCGCCCTCTTCCGTAGCTGAAAGCATTTCCTTTAAGAACAGCCTGCTTTCCACTATCTCACGGAGTGCGGGATGATATACGCCACCCGTCATATTGTTTTCTACGTCCTCGCTTGCGTGGAGTCCCATTCGTATAACGGGGATATTATGCTGTGTGAATTTTTCTAAAAGCTCTGCACATAAGTCTATAGTTTCATCAAAGCCGAAGGTTTTGTATATTCCCTTCTCCCTTAGTTCGTCAAGCTCTGTGCCTTTAAGAATAACCGCGGGGTATATTCTTACTGTATCGGGAGCAAGCTTTATAAATTCTTCTGCCGTATATATGCATCTGTCGGGGGTATCCTTGTAAAGTCCCGTCATCATCTGAAGTCCCAGCTCGAAACCAAAGGATTTTATAAGCCCTGCCGCCAGTCTTACGTCCTCGGCGGTGTGACCTCTGCGGTTTGAAAGTAGCACCTCGTCTGACATACTCTGTGCGCCAAGCTCTATAGCCGTCATACCGTAGCTTTTGAGAATAGTCAGCACCTCACTATCAATGCAGTCAGGTCTTGTAGAGCAACGGATACCCACAAACTGTGCGGGATATTCCTTTACGAATTTCTGTGCCACCTCTAAAAGACTGCACATATATTCTCTGTCTATTGCCGTAAAGCTACCGCCGAAAAAGGCGATCTGCGCCTGTCTGTCGGTTTTCAGAAGGTGAGGTTGCTGCTCCTTTAAAAGCTCGCTTAAGGCGTCCGGTGTTATCTGCTCACTATGTCCGCTGATGGTACGCTGATTGCAGAAGCTGCAGGTATTCTTACAGCCGTTATGGGGAATAAATACCGAAATATTAGTTTGTTTCATAACCCATAAGTCCTATCGCTTCTCTTGCGGCATTCTGCTCCGCTTCCTTCTTGCTCTTGCCGATACCGGTACCTATCACCTGACCGTTAAGCAGTACGTTTGCGGTAAACTGCTTGTTATGAGCCTGTCCGCTTTCTGCGGCTATTTCGTAGGCAATCTTTTCTTCGGGATTCTGCTGGATTATTTCCTGAAGTACAGTCTTATAGTCACCAAGCAGGAATTTTCCGTCTCTTAACTTATCAAGGGGCGGTAAAAAGGGTAATATAAAGCTTCTTGCCGCTTCTATTCCGCCGTCAAGGTAGATTGCCGCTATAAGTGCTTCAAAAGCGTCCGCAAGGATGGAATGCCTGTCCCTGCCGCCTGTCATTTCTTCGCCTTTTCCCAGGAAAATATACTTTCCTAAATCTATTTTCCTTGCAAAAGGATAAAGTGCGTTTTCACATACTACGCCTGCACGGATTTTTGTAAGCTGTCCTTCGGGCATATTTGTGAGGTTTTCAAAAAGATACTTTGATACAACTATACTTAAAACGCTGTCGCCTAAAAATTCAAGTCTTTCGTTGCTTTTAAGGTGCTTGCCGTTTGTATATGAAGAATGGGTAAGTGCTTCTTCTAAAAGCTTTTCGTTTTTAAAGCTGTAGCCTATTCTTTCCTGTAATTCCTTCATTGTTTTCTCCTTTCCTTGAATTTGTAATTTCCGACAGGGAGCATAGCTCCCCATCGGTTTATATCTTATTCTGCCGCATCCAGCTTTTCAAGAGCCTTTGTTATCTCCTCGATAACGCCGCCCTCTACAAACTGCTTTGCCTGACGGATGGCATTCTTGAAGGCAAGAGCGTCACTACTGCCGTGTGCCTTGATAAC
>JAFTVY010000087.1 GCA_017465545.1 Ruminiclostridium sp. | reverse complement strand
GCATTCTTTAAAAAGGCGGGAACCGCCCGCGGGTGCAACCCGTCAAACCCCAATTTGAAATACAACCAATATGCGAAACCGCCGTTCACAAGGCTTCGCAACGCACAACCTGATAAAAGGCGGAATTGCCCACGGCAGCAGTATGAAATACTGTGGCGCCCTTTAGGATATGTCCCCCTGACGCCCCGCCGCCGCAGGCGGAATTTAAAATCCATCAATTGCCTTCGGCAATTGATTCCACAACTTCGTGCAAAGCACGAAACATCACTCGGCGTAGCCGTACATCACTTTGCCACAGGCAAAACATCACTTCGTGCAAGGCACGATACATCACTTTGAAATTTGTCAAAGACAAATTTCAATTCAACTGCTCTGCCCATTTTGCAAGCTCTGCTTTATCTATGCTACCGTTCAGAAGCTTGCCTGTGATAAGCTCTGCACCCTTACAGCTGTCGGAGAGCATTTCTGCGGTTTTTCCGAAACCGCTACCGCCTGACGTGGCGAAGAGGACTATCTTCTTTCCCGTAAAATCATAGTCTTCAAGAAAGGTATTTATAATGGTCGGAGCAATATACCACCAGATAGGAAAACCAAGGAAAATCACGTTATACTGCTCTATATCGTTTAGCTTTTCTGCAATTTCGGGGCGGGAGGAAAGATCCTTCATCTCTACACTGCTACGGGAGGTCTTATCCATCCAGTTAAGGTCAGCCTTTGTGTAGGGTACGGCTGGCTTTATCTCAAAAATATCAGCCTTTGCCGCTTCACAAAGTATCTTTGCTACCCCTTTGGTAACTCCGCTTGCTGAAAAATATGCTACTAACTTCTTGCTCATAGTAAATCTCCTTAATCAGTCAAAATTTTTAAATAACGATACGTGATCCTTTAAATCCGTAAAGCCGTTTTTGATATAGAAATCATATGCAGGTACCGTTCTTTCCGTCTGTAAAAAGACGTGAGTCGCACCCTTTGTTTTTGCATAGTCAGAAACCAGATTTAAAAATTCTGTCCCGATTCCTTTTCCTTGTCTTGAAGTCTTTATGCAAAATTCAAAGACGTAATATTCAGTACCTGTGCACCAATGGATGATACTGCCCAGCGACAAGCCGATAAGTTCATCTCCGTCATACAATCCGATAGATAAGGAATTTCTGTTTCCTATAAGGTCGGTAATGTAATTATGTAACTGCTTTTCGTCGCTCCAGTCATCATTCCACGGCTCACTCATAAAGATTTCTGCAAACAGCGTTTTTATCTCCTCTGTGTTATCACAGCTTAATTCCTTTATTTCAGGCATTCTATTTCCTTTCATATCTTAACCATAACGTGTCATTATCCATCACTTCGGAGCTTATCAGCCTGAATTCGCTGATATTTCCATCCATAAATAACGGCTTATCATCTTTGTCTGCTACTATGGGCGCTACCACAAGGCTTAATTCATCAACTACCCCTGCACGAAGGAAAGCACCGTTTATGATACTTCCGCCTTCAAGCAGCATTTTCTTTATTCCAAAAAGATTACAGAGCTTTTTAAGGGCTATATCGATATCTATTTCTTCCTTACCTGCAAAGATATAGGACACGCCTATGTTTCTGTAATAGCCGAGCATCTGAGCAGGCGTTTTTTCGGTCAGAACTTCGATAATATGGCAATCATCATAACCGGGATCTTCATCGTGGATTCTGCTATCCGTCCAGCCTACCTTACCGACAGTATCAAAGGATACCGCATAGTATTCGTGCTTTTGTGCAATATAATCCTCATAGGGTATATTGCAATTTGCAAAGGGCGTAAGGTCAGGTTTAAAGCCACCCGTAAAGCTACTTTCCATCGTTACTCTTCCGCAGGCGAAGGCGTCACCTTTAAGTCTGCGGTTTATTTCGTAATATACCTCGCTTGCTCTTATACCGATTTCACCGTAGAGGAAATCTCCCGTTACCCTGCCGTCAATACTCTGCACCATATGACAGATTATTTCGGGGCGGTTTTGACTTCTTTTAAAATCAGACATTTTGCACCTCTGCTTTATCTCACGTCATAATAAAATTCATCTGCCGCTTCTCTGTCCTTGCCTGAAAAGATTCGTTTTGTAAGACTGCGGTTTTTTATAAGATACCAGTCACCGAATTCGTCGAACTTGCGGCTTGAAGTGAGGATATAGGAACGTTTAAGAGTGCCGTATTTCTGTCCCCTTTTGTCCCCAAGCTTTTTAAGTCTTACGGCAAAATCCATATCTTCCAAACTTACAAGAGTTTCGTCAAAGCCGCCTATGGCATCAAAATCCCTTTTATAAAGCCAGAACATAGCGCCGCTTAAATATCCGCCGTTCTTCATCATAATAGGAATAAGATTCATTGCCACGTAGGCGGAGGAAAAGGCAATACCTACAGACATTCTGTCGAATTTAGGATTAGTGCCACCGCCAACGTAATTTCCGCTATCCAGCAGAAATTTTATCTCATGAAGCGAATACTTTGTCATAAGGCTATCCGCATCTATGGTGACTATGATTTCACCCTTTGCCTCTCTGACGCCTGCATTACGGATTGCCGCAATGCACTTTTCTTCATTTATTACTACCTTTGCACCATAGTGCTTTGCTATTGCTACCGTCTTATCCGTACATCTGTTGGCAACTACGATTATTTCGGTCTTTGCATCACCTACGTATTTTGCCGCACTTTTAACTGCCTGCAGGCATTTGCCTATATATTTTTCTTCGTTGTGGGCAGGGATAATAACGCTGAAGGTATATTCACTCATTTTGCACGCTCCTGTCGGATGTTTATATTGAAATTATATCACGCTCTCCCGATAAATGCAAGACAAAGCTATTGACTTATTCCCTTCTATGTGCTATACTGAAATCACCGTGAATACGGAAAAACAAAAAGGAGAGTAATTGTTTGAAATTTACATTTAGAAAGGCAATAGTAGCGTAAACGGGCAGGTTTGCGAATACTATACTTAACCACACAAACCTCCCGTATTGCAGATAAGCTATTTCAGGAGGAAAAAACAATGAACAAAAACTATATTATCCGTTTAGAAACGGAAAAGGACTACCGCACAGTAGAAGAACTCACCCGTGAAGCATTCTGGAACTATTACGCTCCCGGCTGTACCGAGCATTATCTCACCCACACCATGAGAAACCACAAGGACTTCATCAAGGAGCTTGGCTACGTAATCGAGGTTGACGGTAAGATTATCGGTAACGTTATGTACACAAAGGGCAAGCTCACCGACGAAAACGGCGAGGAAAAGGAGGTCATCTCCTTCGGGCCTGTATGCGTACATCCCGACTATCAGCGCAAGGGCTACGGCAAGGCACTTCTCCACTACACCTTTGACAAGGCTATTGAGATGGGCTACGATACCATAATAATTTTCGGCAATCCCGCAAATTACGTGGCAAGAGGCTTCAAGAGTTGTCACAAGTACAACGTGACCTTAGAGGGCGGAGTATGTCCTATGGCGTTTATGTTAAAGGAGCTTATACCCGACAGCTTTGACAAGAGCAAAAAGTGGACCTATAAGGGTAGCGACTTTGACGCAGTATGCGATGATAAGCAGGCTGTAGAGGAATTCGACAAGACCTTCCCGCCGAAGGAAAAGGGCTGGAAGCCGACTCAGGAGGAATTCTATATTCATTGCCACAGCACAATAACCTGGTAAGTAAAAACAAGAAGCCGATGGGGAAACCCATCGGCTTTGATTTTAATAACCCGATATATCTGCAAAATCCGATCTTGCTTTATACAAGACCGGATTTGCTTTATAAATCTTAAAGTGTAACGCCGCTTACAGTCTTATATTCGCTGTAAAGTGCTGTTTCGCCATCCATATTGTAGCTTCTTACTCTGAACTGGTATTCAGTTGCTGATGCAAGTCCGGTTACCTTGTATTCGGTAACAGAGCCATCTGCAACGTCT
>JAFTVY010000006.1 GCA_017465545.1 Ruminiclostridium sp. | reverse complement strand
GATAGGATTTTATATTTATGATTTTAATGGAAAAGAGCTTGTCGCCTTTAACGGCAACGGTCAGTTTGACTGGGAAAATAAGCATAAGGGATATATATTTAATGTTCTTGACGGCGTGGCGTATCTCAGAGTGTTTGAAGAATTTCTGAAATTTGAAACCTATTCATGCTCTGTAGAAGATATTTTAAACGGTAAAGAAAAATGGACAAGAATTTTTGATTATACCGTACCGACTCCCCCTGAAAGCGAAGAAGATGATGAAAACAGCGTTAATAGCGAAGGAGAAAATGTAATTGAAACAGAAGGCTAAAAGATTATCCGCATTTGTTTTAGCATTGGCAATAATATTATCTTTAACCGCCTGCTCGGATAATAACACCTCTGTAACAAGTGGTACAAGTATTAATGAGAGCGGTAACGAAAGCGTGGATAATTCGGAGGGTACGTCGGAAAGCAATTCGGATAAAAACGAAAACGCTACAGCTCAGAATACGCCGAATAAGGTAAATGACGCCTTACCTCAGTGCGATCCTGCAAATCTTGAATATTTCGTTATAATGAAAGGTAAAGAAGGCTATTATTACCAGGCAAGTATTAAAAAAGAAGAAAACGAATATTTTAGCGGACTTGGTTATTTCGATAATGCTACGGGGAAGACGATTCCCCTTTGCGCAAAGCCTCAATGCGTGCACGAGGGAAGCGATTTTTGCACAGCTACAGGCGGAATGACGCACTTTGATAAGGATATTTTTTATAACGGCTATATCTACAGACTCGGTGCAAAATATAATGGCAACGAATATATTGCGAAGCTGTTAAGAGCAGATATGCGAGGTAGCGAGCTGTCAACTGTGTCGGATATATACTCGGGTGTTCTTGATGAGGGTGGATTCCATCCGCATATAAACGACTGTGTGGTTGCTCATTATGGCAAACTGTTCTTTTCAAACTCCACGTATGAAGGGAAAAAACAGGTGCATCAGTTATTTATGGTGGATTTGGAATCGGGCGAGAGCAAGCGTATTTATCTCCCCGAGCCTGAAAACAATGCTATAAGACTTTATTCACATTATCTGAATTTTATGACAGCGGACGGCGACTGGCTTTACTATAATTCGAGAGAAGTGATATTTGATAAGCCGGGCGCCTATGACGAACGTAATATGCTGCAGGATCGCACGGTGCTGTATCGCTTTAATATCAGAACAGGAGAAACTGAAACAATTTCCGCAATGCCTGATATATATTCCTCCTTCACGGTAAATAACGGAATAATTTATTATACCGTGGCTGACAGAAGCGATAACGTGTTCAGTCTTTATTCCTATGATATAGCAAATGATAAAACTACCACTATTATCGATAAACGTCAACAGGAATATGTGGATGGAAAATACGTCTCCAGCGGACATAAGGTTACGGTACTTACCGACAGGAAATATCTGTACGTTTGCACAATGGGAGCCAGAGGTATGTATCGGGTAGACAGAAAAGCAGATGATACGGATTTCTATATCTATGACCTTCAGGGTAACGAACTTATGGATGGGCTACCCGGGTTGGAAACGCTTCTTGATAAGGAAAAGGAATGGACGTATAAGTTTTACGCTTTGGACGGAGAAATTTATTTCGGATATCACGATGATGCGTATTGGCCAAGTCACAGGGATGAAGACAAATTTTCAGGTATGTACACTATAAAAACCGAAGACCTCATAAATGGCAGTCGTGACTGGACAAAGCTTTACTACGTGAATTAAAAAGGAAGAAAACCGATGAAAATGAAAAAGATATTAAGCATAATCTTAACAGCGGCAATAATACTCACCACCGCTTGTAGTGATAACAACACCTCATCCGTAAACGCACAGAACAGTAACGTGAGTAAAACGGAAAGCAATACCACCAGCAGTACGGATAGCTCCTCAGAAACAAGCCAGAACATTGTAACTGAAGCACCCGCAGAAAATACACCGAACAGGGTAGACGATACCTTACCCCAGTGCGAGCCTGCGAACAAGTGCATTATGTGTTATCAGGATGGCAGTATAATGAAGAGCGTTGACGGGTATTATTACAGCACCTCATATACCACGTTTAATGGGGAGTTTACAGGGAATTACGTGCTTTCGTACTACGATGTAAAATCAGGAAAAAGCATTCCTTTATGCAGTAAGCCTGAGTGTATGCACGATGGAAATCAGTTTTGCGTTGCTACGTCTCATATAAGGGAGGTTTCGTTCGGAGAGAGCTGGGATGCACTTTATAACGGTTATATCTACAGACTGGCGCAGCTTAATAATGAAATGGATGAAAGCGGCGGCAGCACACGGGAATACGTATTGTATAGGTCAGATTTGCAGGGCAACGAACGTTCGTTTATCGCAAAACTTTATGATCCCATAATTAAAAACGGCGATGGGACTATAACCTTCCTGTCGGATGCAATATTTCATCTTGGAAAACTCTTTTATACAATGAACGGCGATTCTGAAACCGTAGGAGAGCTTTACGTACTCGATCTTGAATCAGGAAAAAGAAAACAGATTATAATTCCGGAAAACAAGGATGGCATAGAAAGAACTGATAACGACATATTTTCCATTACTGCTGACGGTGACTATCTTTATTTTGCCGTTATGGACGAAAAAAAGAAGGGTGACGACGTTATCTATGACAAAACCACACTTTACAGATACAATATAAAATCGGGTGAAATAATTACCGTTTCGGCTCTTCCTGATATATATTCCTCCTTTACGGTGAATAACGGAATTGTATATTACATCACCGTTGACAGAGCAAATAATACCTTTTCTTTATATTCTTATGATATAGAGAACGACAAAACAACAGCCCTTGAAGAAAACGTACAGCAGGGCTATCTTGAAGGAAAGCATATCAGTGAAAGTAACCGTGTAAAGGTATATACCGACAGACAGTATCTTTATATCAGCACCTGCGGGGATTATCAGTACAAAAGAGAGAATTCACATCAATATGAGACTGATTTCTACGTGTATTCCCTTGACGGCAAAAAACTTTTGCACGGACTGAAGGGACTACCTACGGATATTCCCGAATGGAGCTTTATATTCCGTGCGCTGGATGGTCATATATATCTTGACTTTGATAGTTATACACCAAAAGGAGAAACAGATAATTTATCAGGCGTATATACGATAAAAACCGAAGAACTCATAAATGGCAGTACTGAGTGGACAAAACTCTATAATTCAGGACGTTAAGGAGAAAATATGAAAAAAGTATTAAGTGTGATTTTAGCTGTATTTACAGCCCTTGCTGTTACCGCTTGTTCGGAAGAAAACGGATCGCTTTCTGATAATCCCGGAAATGATTTTGATAGCACTCTGCCACAATGCGAGCCTGCCAATCTGCCCGATGCAGGAAATCTCATACGGCAATGCATAATGAAGGGTGAGGACGGTTTCTATTACACGGATATGACTATGCTTGCAGATAAAAACGTCACCAGAGCTCTTTGTTACTATGATATGACTACACAAACCTCAATACCTCTTTGTGCAAAGCCTCAGTGTATGCACGACGGAAATGACTTCTGCGTAGCAACCGGCGGCGGTGCGTACAGCTTTTACGGTTCTCTGACGGCACTCTATAACGGATGCATCTACAGACTCGGTGCTGACAGTTCAGATGCCGAGGAATGGAAGCTTTCGCTTTTGCGGACAGACCTTCAGGGAAACGAGCTTTCAGAGGTTGCCACTATATGCACTTTTAAAACGTCCGAGGACAGTATAAAGCCTCAGATAGCGTCCGCCCTGTTTCATTGCGGCAAGCTGTTTGCGGCGGTATCAGATATGGAAAACAACGCTAAAACTACCCTGTATGTTGCGGATATCGCTTCAGGTGACGTCAGAACGATAAATATGCCATCGCCTGAAGAAGGTGTGACGGAGGCAATCGGAGCAACCTGCAGCGATATGATTGCCGACGGAGAATGGCTCTACTATACTATGCGGCACGTAAAAGAGGATAAGTATCATTTCTATTTTGAGTATGACAGAACGATGCTTTACCGCTATAACGTAAGAACGGGAGTAACCGAGAATATTCCCGCTATGCCTGATATATATTCATCCTTTACGGTAGTCCACGATATTATCTATTATACAACCGTTGATACTTCAAACAATACCTTCAGTCTTTATTCCTATGATATAAAGAAGGATAAGACGGAAGCCCTTTCTGAAAAGGTACAACAGGAGTGTCTTAAAGGAGAATATCTTTATCAGCAGGATAAGGTTACGGTATGCACCGACAGAAGCTACCTTTACGTATGTACAAATGGTATGGAGGGACAGTACGTAAAAGATAATGGACTGCAAAGTGACGTGGATTTCTATATCTACGATATGGAGGGAAAAGAGCTTCTTCACGGACTTACAGGGATGAAGCCTGACTCTGAAAATTATTCCTACGGTTTTTCAGCGATTGACGGCACAATATATTTTAATCTCAGCGATTATGATATGACAGGTGAGGAGCTTACCGGCTTATATACGGTAAACACCGAAGACCTCATAAACGGCAAAACGGACTGGACAAAGCTATACGTGTTGCACCAATATATAGCGTAAAACTATATCAAAGGAGAGATAAACAAAATGAAAATGAAAAAAGTATCAAGCATAATCTTAACAGCGGCAATACTGCTGGCTACCGCTTGTAGTGATAATAACACGTCATCCGTAAACTCACAGAACAGTACCGTCGGTAATTCCTCAGGCGGTGTTACCGACAACAGTACAAGCAGTACTGACGTTGAAAATACACCTAATGAGGTGGATGACACTCTGCCCCAGTGTGATCCTGCAAATCTGCCTTTGGCTTCAAGTGCGTTTACCAGATGTGTAATGATGGGCGACAGCGGATACTACTATAAGGATTGGTGGCAGGTGGATGAGGAGTCTTTTTCCAGTGGTATTGTTTATTACGATAATGCGACAGGAAAGTCAATACCCCTTTGTGCAAAGCCCCAGTGTATGCACGATGGTAATATCTTTTGTGCTGCTTCAAGCTTTGATTCGGAATATGATGTCCTTTATAACGGTTACATATACAGATTGGGTTATCACACTACTGAAACAGAATATACTATAAGACTGCTCAGATCGGATCTTCAGGGTAACGAGCTGTCAAAGGTGACGGATGTACACAAAGGGCTTTTGGGTGACGATGGTGAGCGTCCGCTTATAAAAAGTGTTGTGTTCCACTACGGAAAGATGTTTTTAACTGTTACAGGCTTTCTTGGTGGTGATGATTACGGTACCTCGATTTACATGACAGACCTTGGAATAGGTGAAAACAAAACTATACAAATTGCTGAAAAAGGGAAGGACATAGTAAGAATGTTTAATGACGTATGCCCCTTTCTCACCTGTGACGGCGATTGGTTATATTATACTACGAGAGACGTAAAATGGGACGATACAAAGATATATAATGAACAGCATATGTCATATAACAGAACTGTGATGTATCGTTATAATCTGAAATCAGGACAAACGGAAATAATCCCTGCTATGCCTGATATTTATTCTTCCTTTACAGTAAATAACAGCATAATCTACTATACTGTAGCAGACAGAAAAAACAATACCTTTTCCCTTTATTCCTATGATATTGCAAAGGACAAGACCACAACCTTTGCAGAAAATATAACACAGGAGTTTGTGGATGGAAAGTACGTATCCGACAACGTTAAAATAACGGTTATTACTGACAGAAAATATCTTTACGTATGTACAGCGGGAGTTAGCGGTAGTTCATCGCTGAAAAATACGGGCGATACGGATTTCTATATCTATGATTTTGAGGGAAATCAGCTGTTGCAAGGACTACCCGGAACTGAAACACTTTTTGATATGGAAAAGGAATGGAGTTACAGCTTTTTCGCTTTAGACGGAGAAATATATCTGAATTATCAGGATGGAAGCGATAGCTCAGGAGACAGCGATAAGAATGAGACGTCAGGTATGTACACTATAAAAACCGAAGACCTTATAAACGGCAAAACAAACTGGACAAAGCTCTATAAAGCGATAAACTAAGGAGAGATAAACAAAATGAAAAAAGTATTAAGCGTGATTTTAGCAGTATTTACAGCCCTTTCTGTTACCGCTTGCTCGGAAAATACCACCTCTGTAACAAGTGATACAAGTAATAAAGAAAGCGTTGATAATTCGGGGAGTGTATCGGAAAATTCTTCGGACGAAAGCATCACAATCCCTAACACTCCGAATAACGTGGATGATAAATTGCCCCAGTGTGATCCCGCCAATATAGGCGACAGAATCGGTTCTTCCGGATATAACAGCATTATGAAGGGCACGGATGGATATTATTTTTCTATGGGACCCTGGGATGAAGGGGTTCAGAATCCCGACGATACTCCGATACTCCGTTATTACGATACTGCAACAAAAAAGACTATAATCCTTTGTAGTAAGCCCCAATGTATGCACGATGGAAATGATTTCTGTGCGGCAACCTCGGGCGAATGGCGGGTTTGGTATAACTGCCTTTATAACGGCTTTATCTATAAGGTAGCTTCTGAGATAGTAACAGAAAACGATATGAGCTATCACGTTATGAAGGTGCTTCGTGCCGACCTTCAGGGCAATGAGCTTTCAACCCTGTCCGAGCTGTTTGTACATCATTTCAGCGTGGATATTGAAAACGTTGTATGCCATTATGGTAAGATGTTTATAAATATGACAAAAGCAGAGGATGGCGGTGTAAGGACAAAGCATATTTTTATTGTAGATCTTACTTCCGGCGAAGTAAAGGAAATTGCAATACCCGATGTGAAAAAGTATAACGTTATTCCCTATATGACCGCTGACGGGGATTATCTCTACTACGCCGCCGAGGATGTGACCTGGAGCGAGGATCAACTTAAAACAAAAATTGATGCTGATACCGTAATGCACCGCTACAATATAAAAACGGGCGAAACCGAAATAATTTCAGGGCTGCCGAAGATATACGCCTCCTTCACCGTAAATGGCGGAATTATCTACTATACCGTGGCTGACAGAAAGGAAAACACCTATAGCTTTTATTCCTTTGACACTAAAACCTCTGAAACAAAGACCTTTATCGATAATCGAAAGGTGGATTTTATCGATGCCAAATATCTTTCAAGCTATTACAAGGTATCGGTATATACCGACAGAAAATATCTCTACGTGCTAATGGGCGGCAGTAATAATCAGTATAACGACGAATACCCCTACAATATCGATATGTATATTTATGACCTTGACGGCAAGGAGCTTTATAAGGGGCTACCGGGAATTGATAAGGAACGCAAGGAGTGGTGGCACTATATTTTTTCTGCTATTGACGGAGAGATATATCTTTATTATGCCGTTACGGGTAATTCAGAAGGGTTGAAAAATGACGAGGTAACAGGACTTTATATGATAAAAACCGAAGACCTCATAAACGGCAAAACTGACTGGACAAAGCTATATAAAACTTCAGATCCCTTCGGAGGTATGAACTGATGCTTGAAATTAAAAATCTTACAAAAAAATACGGCGACTTTGCCGCATTATCCGATTTCAGCTACAGCTTCGGCTACGGAGTCTACGGACTTCTCGGAGCTAACGGAGCGGGCAAGTCAACCTTTTTAAATCTCATCACCGACAACATAAAGCGTACCGGTGGCGAGGTGCTTTATAACGGCACGGATATTTTAAAGCTGGGTGGAAAATATCGCAGAAGGGTAGGCTATACCCCACAGCTTCAGGGTATGTACGAGGACTTTTCCGCAAGACAGTTTCTGCGATATATCGGTGCTTTAAAGGGTATGAAGCATAAGGAGTGCAAAAAGCAGACCGAGGAATTTTTAGAGATAGTAGGACTAAAAAAAGTAGCAGGCAAGAAGCTTGGCGAGTTTTCGGGCGGTATGCGACAGAGAGTACTGCTTGCGGCGGCTATGCTTGATAACCCTGAAATAATGATCCTGGACGAGCCGACGGCAGGACTTGATCCCGAGGAGAGAATAAGGCTTCGAAATTACATATCCGAAATTTCCAGAAACCGCACAGTACTGCTTGCAACCCACGTTGTAAGCGATATAGAATCTATAGCGGAAAGCGTTATAGTCTTAAGCCACGGAAAAATAAAAATCTCAGGCAGTCCCGCAGAGCTTAACAGCTCTATCAGAGGTAAGGCATTCTTCTACGAAGGAAGCTACGAGGAGGTAATGGAAAAGAAAAAGCAGTTCCCGAAGGGTGAGATTTCCCTTTCAGGCGACAGCTACAGAATAAGGGTGCTTAGCGATGCCGAGCCTGACGAATTTTATCCCTCCGACCAGCCTATAAATTTAGAGGACGTATATCTTTATTATGCGGAGGGCAGAAAATGAAGGAGCTGTTACGAACCGCATTATCGGTAAAAATGTTGCTTCTTACCCTGCTTATGGTGTTCGTGAATTGCGTGTTCTTTTCCTACGAATGCGATACCGAAAAACGGATAACTTTAACGGACGAGGAGCTGACGAAATATATAGAAACCTACCCCGCCTATCTTCAGTCGGTATTTGATAATGCGGAAAATATGGGGACTATATCTCTTCTTCAGGGTAAGGATTCCTTTGCAGTAAAGAATATAGAAAAAACCGTAGCCGATTACAGCAAGCTGTCGGGCAAGGTGCAGTACGGTGAAAACAGAGCGATTGTAGCCTATTCCAATTACCTTACCGGCGACTTTATGATGATAGCTCTTATCGTGCTTATAGCAATACGCTTTTCTGAGGAAAAGCGAAAGGGCGTTTCAGGTATTGTAAAAACTACCGTAAAGGGCAGAAAAATACTTGCTCTTCAGCGTATCGGAATAATAACCGGTAGCGCCTTTGCGATAGCCTTCTTATTCACCTTTACAGAAATACTGACAGGCGGCATATTACTCGGAGATATGGAGCTTTTCCGTAGTATCCAGTCAGTACCCGAATTCAAGATATGCTCCCTTCCGATAGATATTTTCGGATACCTTACGCTGTCAACGGTTATGAAGGCAATGACGGTAGCGGTAATAGGACTTTTTATCTATCTTTTTACCTACATACTCAGCATTACTCCCGCATCTCTTATTGCGGCTGTCATATTTGCAGTAGAATACCTGCTTCACGCCTTTATAATCTCCACAGACCGCTTTAATTTCTTCAAGTTTGCAAATATCTTCTCAGGTCTTAAAAACGACGTATTCTTCAAGAATTATTGCAATCTCAATCTTTTCGGTATTCCTGCAGGCTTTATGGAAACCTGCATAGTATTGCTTTTACTTCTTGCTGTGCTTTTTGCAGTTTTATGCGTGACGCTCACGTCAGGAAATATCAGCATTGGTATAAAGGGCTTCAACCTGCTTTCAGGCGTAAGAGAAAAAATAGCGGTAAAGCTTCCTGCACTTCCTCTTTTTCTGTGGGAAGCAAAAAAGATACTCATAAATCAGAAGGGTATCGTTATAGTAATAGCCGCCGCCTTCCTTGCCATAAGCTCGGTAACACAGTATAATTATTATTCCTACACCGACTACAGCAGAATGAAAATGTACGAAAAATACAGCGGTCCCGTTTCCGAAAAGACTGTAAAACGTATTGAAGACGATATAAAATCCTATGAAAAGGGTATCGAAAATATAGACGCCCAGCTTGCAGAAACCGATCCCGGGAACGAGGAAAGGATAATAGAACTGACTCAGCAGATGATGAGTCTTCAGAGTACGCTCTCCCTCACCGAGGAATTCCATACGCTCGCTGTAGACAGACTCCAATACCGCAACAAAACGGGAATAGCCGTCCATATCATAAATAACAAGCCTTATAAATTGCTTCTTATTTCAGATACGGCAACGATAAACAAAAACAGCCTTTATATCCTTATTGCGCTTATTATCTGCTTTTCAGGTGTTATCGCCCACGAGCGGCAATGCAATATGTACGATATACAAAGGTCGCAGAGAAGAGGAAGAATGCTTCTCCTCATTTCAAAGCTGATACTCGTGTTAATAATTTCGGTGCTTTTATCCGCTTCGGTTAATATCGCCCATCTTATTAATTTCACAGATACCGTGGAGCTTACAGACCTTACGGTACCCTGCCAGAGCCTCACCTTCCTTGACGGCATCCCCTGGCTTAAGGTAAATATTCAGGATTATCTCATAATCCTCTACGCTCTCAGAATGCTTGCCGCCTTCGGAGTAGGCTTGCTTGTGGTACTGATAAGCCGCTTCTGTAAAAGCTCGTCTATGGCTATGGGCATATCGGCAGGTCTGATTCTTATCCCCACTATTTTAAAAGGTGCAGGAGTCAGCTTTATGATAAGCTTTGCCGATATAGTTTCCTTTGTTTTAAAATAAAATTCTTTTCTTCAGAAATATATAATGAAGCCTGCAACAAGAAATGTTGCAGGCTTCGTAGCGTGTAGACAAAGTGTTTGCCTTCAGTCTTCGTTTTATCCGTGAATAGCCTTTTCCAATGCCTCAAAGGCGGCAATTTTGGCTTCATCCTTAGTCCTGAATACCTCCTCACAGAATTTATTGTCCAAGGAATATTTCCAGTTCTTGTACTCGGGACTGTAATAAAGGACAATCAGGTGATCCTTTATCTTGAGATAGCTATTGTTGTTTTTAGAGTTTTTCCATTTGCGACTCATAAAGCTTTCTTTTCGTGCTTCCTTATTCTTGAAATCTCTTTCTCGTTGCTTTGCTCTTTCGATATTGCCTTCCATCTTACCTGCACAGATACAGCCGGCGTCTATCTGATGAAAATGCGGATGCACCATATGATGAACGTAGCGTATCACCTGATGCCCACACATACCGCAGATGCCGACGGGAGCCTGCAGATCGGTAACGCCGATGCAATGCCATCCCGTTTTTGGCACGTCGTCCCTCTCCCATAAATTTTCGGGATTGACGTTTCTTTTTGGCACGTCTGCCTGCTCGGGAGCTTTGTTCTGCGGACGGTTTTCGGGTGGTGCTCCACCTCCCGCAGACTTTCGGTCAGGTATTCGCTTTTCTTCAATCTTCTTATATCCTTCCGGAACGTCTGAAGGCTTTTGCAATGACTCTTCGCTGTCCGCTCTGGCCTTTATTTCCTCCAATATTTTATTCAGCTTTTTCGCTATTTCTTTATCCTGCTCATCTTCGCTGTTTGTCGGTTTTCTGACGTCGGAAGAAACAACGGGAGGAGCTTTCTTTTCAAAAGGCAGAGGAATATCAATAGGCACGGAAGGAGAAGGCTTTTCTTTCTCCTCAAAGGGCAAGGGAATATCAATAGGCACGGAAGGAG
>JAFTVY010000086.1 GCA_017465545.1 Ruminiclostridium sp. | reverse complement strand
TGTGATGATTGCTGTAAAAGCAGAACCTACGATCATACCTACAGCCATATCAAGTACGTTACCTCTTGAGATGAACGCCTTGAATTCGGTTATGAACTTAACCTTTCCGATTTTTTCTGTGGCCTTGTTAGCCTTGTTTTCTTTTGCCATTGGTTTTTACCTTCCTTGTTAGTTTTCATTATCGTAAACCTTGATTAACTCAAAGTCTATCTGACCTAAATTTACGTTGACGTTTACGCATTTTACCCTTACTCTGTCGCCGATGGTATAGGCGGTGTGGGATAAGATTTCAAAAAGGGCAATGTTATTTCTTGTTTCGTAATCACCTGCGGGGAGCGTCATAACGTCAACCTTGCCCTCAACGGTATTCGGTAATTCTACAAAGAATCCGCTGTTCAGTACACCTGAAATAATTCCGTCGAATTCTTCGTCAAGGTGATTTTTCATATATTCCGCTGTATAGAAATCCTCACAGCTTCTTTCAGCCGCAACGGCAGAAAGCTCTGTTCTTGTAGCAACAGCTGAGGCTTTTACGGCAAAGTCGGAATATTCCTTTTTTATCTTTTCGGCGCCCTTTCTTGATACGTAATCAGAAAGAATGCGGTGTATAGCAAGATCTGAATACCTTCTTATAGGGGAAGTGAAATGAGCGTATTCCGCCATAACAAGACCGAAGTGTCCGATTGGCTTTTCGCTGTATTTTGCCTTTGCCATAGTGCGCAGAATAAGACGATTGATTATAGGATATCTGGGATCGTTCTCTGTTTTTCGTAAAAGTGCGGAGAAATCTGCTGCTGATGAATTTTCGTTTATATGCAGGGCGTTTATCCCCAGTCCGTCGAGAGTCATTTTGAGAGTTTCGATTTTATCCGCTGACGGATTCTCGTGAATACGATATACAAAGGGGAGTCCGTGCTTCATAGCAAGTCTTGCAGCGGCGTTATTAGCCATAAGCATAAATTCTTCTATGATGCCTTCGGATATGCCTTGTACACGTTTTTTAACGTCTACGCATATGCCGTCCTTATCACAGATTATCTTGCTTTCGCTGGACTGGATGTCGGGCGCACCTCTGTCGCTCTTATTCTTGGAAAGAAGATCGGCAAGCTCCTTCATAACGGGGATTATATCTATAACTTCGTGGTATTTTGCTTTTATGCTGTCGTCGGCGGTGTTTTCAAGTATTGCGTTTACTTCGCTGTAAACACCCTGAATTCTTGAACGGATGACTGATTTTTTAAACTGGAATTTACCAAGCTTTCCGTCTTTTGATATTTCCATAAGACAGGAGAATGCAAGCCTGTCCACGTTCGGGTTAAGGGAGCATATGCCGTTGCTCAGCTCCTTGGGGAGCATAGGTATTACTTTATCGGCAATATAGACGCTTGTACCTCTTTCGAGGGCATCGACGTCTATGGCACAGTCCTTTGTAACGTAGTGGCTGACATCAGCAATATGAACGCCTAATTTATAACCGTTTTCTGTTTTTTCAACGCTTATTGCATCGTCTATATCCTTGGTATCCGCTCCGTCTATTGTGAATATGGGTAAATCTCTTAAATCAAGCCTTTTCACAATATCCTTCTGGCTTATGTCCTTTGCGCCTATTTCCTTTGCCATTGCAGAACATTCAGGGGAAAAAGCTACGGGAATTCCGTTCTGGATAAGGTAGGCATCGGTGCAGTTCTTTGCGTATTCACAGCTACCGAGAGTATTTACAATATCTACGGTATGCTCGCTGTGATGTTCGCCCCTTTTCCTGATAGAAAAAAGAACCTTGTCGCCTTCCTTTATCATTTCAGCTACCTTGACTATTGCAAGGGGAGGGCATCCGAGAGTGTCAGGCAGAACCCTGAACCCCTGGCGTTCTCTTACAATAACACCGCTGAAAAGCTCTTCGCTATGCTGAAGCACGGCAAGAACAACCGAAGTAGCACTTCTCGTAGACGTCTTTTCAGCTATTTCCTTAGCTAAAACTATATCTCCGGGTACCGCACCCTTTAACTGCCCACCGCTGACGAAGGAATCCTCTTCTGTGAGCATATTTGTAATAAATCCGAAATTACGGGAAAGTGTAGCCACCTTGCCGGTGTACACGTTGCGCATCTCACTGATGTAAAGCTGTTCTTTTTTGTTTTTAAAAAGCACTCTGTTTCTGACAAGCTTTTTAATTACTTCTTTTATTTTGTTTTCGTGCTTTTTCGCAAGCCCGGTAGCCTTTAACAGCTGTTTTGCGTTTATTCCGCCACCGTGCTGATAGATTGTCGATATTATGATTGATTCAAAATCCAATTTTGTTTCCTTTCTCCGTTTGCCATCTCTTGTACGATTTGTTTTTTAGCTGTTTCATTCAAATTTTCCTTTAAGATTATTATACTACAAAAATCTTATTATTTCAATACGTTTAGAATTTATTTAAAAATTATTGACATTCGGCTTTTTCTGTGCCATAATATAATGTTGTAGAAATAAAAATACGGAGATGAATTAAGTTGGCAAAATACATTATCGATAGTCACGCCCACATATTCCCGCAGAAGATTGCGGAAAAGGCAACTATCAATATCGGAAAATTCTACGATATAGTTATGGATCTTAACGGTTCTGTGGATATGCTTTTAGCACAGGCTGAAAAGGTAGGTATAGTAAAATCCGTTGTGCATTCTGTTGCAACCGTACCCCACCAGGTGTGCAGTATAAATGATTTTATTCATAGCCAGGTAGAGCTATATCCTGATAAATTTATAGGCTTCGCATCTCTTCATCCTGATATGGAAGGTCTTTCTGAAGAGGTTGACAGAATAATCTCTATGGGACTTAAAGGAATAAAGCTGCATCCCGATTTTCAGAACTTTGCCATAGACGAGGACAGAGCCTGCAGAATGTACGAGATAGTAGGCGGCAGATTGCCGTTCCTTTTTCATACGGGAGACTACAGATACAAATACTCCAATCCTGATATAATGGGAAGGGTAGCGGATATGTTCCCTGATACGAAGTTTATTGCCGCTCACTTCGGTGGATGGTCTGAATGGGATAAGGCGGCAGAGTGTCTGCCGGGAAAGAAGAACGTGTGGGTAGACTGCAGTAGTTCATTTTTCCAGCTTACTCCTGAAAGAGCAAGAGAGCTTGTGTATCTTTTCGGAGTTGACAGAGTATTTTTCGGAACGGATTATCCTATGTGGACGGCTGAGGGCGAGCTTGAATTCCTGAAGTCCATGAATCTGCCTTGTGAGGATATGGAAAAGATTCTCTGGAAGAATATAAATGATTTTCTTTCATTAGGTCTTGAATAATGGTATATATAAAAAGAATCATATTCAAAAAGGAATATGGCAAGGGTTATCATATTTTCTGCCATAACGAAGGTGTTTCACTTTTAAACTGTGCTGTAGCACGTGAATACCCTGATTTTTTATTCAATGCAGATGATATAAAAAAGGGGTATCGGGGAAAGCCTTATATCGAAAAATCTCCCTTCCACTTCAATATATCCCATGCTGACGGAATTGTCGTATGTGCTTTATCGCAGTCGGAAATCGGCGTAGATGCTGAAAGTATAAGGGAAGTATCTGACAGAGTTATGCGAAGATGCTATAGTGACAGCGAGATAGAATATATAAATTCCTGCGAGGATAAAAACGTCACCTTTACACGGCTATGGACCTTAAAGGAAAGCTACGTAAAGCTTACCGGTGAAGGGGTAGGTACAGATTTAAAATCCGTAAGCTTTGATTTGAAAAATGAAACAGCCTTTTCTGATAAACTGGCTTTTTCGCAGTTTATCCTGAATGACAAACACGTTATTTCTGTATGCACAAACGGTGATTCAGGAAAGATAAGCTTTGACGGTCTTTGCGAAGATGAAGAGCTGATAATTCTTGATATATAAAATGAACCCTCCTGATAAATTCAGGAGGGTTGTTTCAGTTATAAAGCTCTTTGATAAGCTCATCCATCTGTGCCAGATTTTCGCTGTCCGCCGCCTTATCGTTATATCTGATTTCTGTATAGCTATCAGATATTTCGTGAATGTCAGATTCGCCGTGATAGGTTTTTTCAGCAATGAATTTCTGCTGTTCAACAGTAAGGGTATTGCTTATATTCTTACTTCTTTTTGCAAGCCACATTATATAAAGACGGTATCCGAGACGGAATTTCTGTGTGCCGTCTTTTTCTTTTTTGTAGCGCTTGAGACAATCGGAAGAGGATTCAACGTTCTGCGGCTTTTCATACAGATTTATAACCTCATAATAGTCGGTGTAGTTTTCATATTCCGAAGTACTTGTATCGTTCTGTGAGAATCTGCCGACTATTCTCATAATGAGATTGCGGAAGAAGGTGAAGATTCTCTTTCTGAAGATTATCACAAGTATTATAGCAACTAAGAAAATAATATATATTGAAAAATCGACTCCACTTTGCTGTACACCTAAAGAGGGTGAGTCGGGAATTTCACCATCGGGAGTTATCGGAGCGGAGGTTTCCAGCTTGATAAGCTGTAAAATGCTGTCTATCAGTATAAGCGTGAATTTTATAAACCACCATACTATGCCTGCAAATACGTTTCTGAACAGCATTGCAAAAAGTATTATTGCTCCGACTATAATTATAAGAGAGGCGTTGTAGCTTCTTAATCCCTTAGGAACTATAAGATTCGTGTTCTTTCGCTGATTTATCTGGGTTTCGATGTTGGATTGATTTACGAGTAGTGCTACCATAAGTGCCATAATGATGACAAGATATGCCATAGCCGACTGCGCAACCGACATTATCGGATGATCTCCCTTAAGGAAGAAGCAGAAAACGTAGCATAAAAAGCTTTCTACCAGAAAAATGCAAAGCCACAGAGGGGTAAATATATCGCTGAAGGATTTGAGATTAAGCTTCATACCAAGTAAAAACCAGAGCGATATTGAAGGGAGCATTGCAAAATTCACGTAGGTGCCATAAAAGCTGTAGTTCGACGCCTCGCATATCTTGTCTGTGGTGATAATCAGAATCACGAACATAGATATAAGTACTACAAGCTTTATAATATTGAACAGTAGTATTCTTTTTGGCTTCAACTGTGAATTTTTGATTTTCTGGAGCAGGTATCCCGATAATACGGACGGTATTGCACAAAGGAAGTAAAATACGTACCTGAGCAGATTAAACTCATCAAATGCCGCACAGTCGAGCATAAGTATAAGAGGAAGCGGAAGAAGGAGCATACATACGGCAGAAATGCCACGTAGAAGGTTATTCTTCATATTTCACCCTCCTCTGCATTCCAGGTGTAGGAGAATTTTGACATTGGTATAAACTGATGACCTGGTACGTTTTCGGGTATTTGTCCGGTCGTGTAGAATATGGTATTGATATTTTTCTGAAACAGCTTTCCCGCATATTCCAGCATAAATTCATCTATATAGGGAGTAATTATAAATATATCCGTAAATATATCGGCGTTGATATTATCAGAGAATTCCGCAAAGCTGTAGCTGCAGGAGTTTTCAAGCTTTGCAAGGGTTTTGAGAGCTCTTTCGTAATGCTCTGCGGTAACTATCATATCTGTTGCAGTACCGATGCTTGTTCCTCCGTTTGTGGCGAGCGCACAGACACAGCTATCCTTTACACAGTCATCCATAAGCTTTACCGAAAGCTTTATGAAGGCTTCTGTATCACGGATATTTGCACAGTTTACGGGTAAATATTCGTTTCTTTGCATATTTATAATAATCAATGCAGTACGTGAAGTGGTGTATTCGTTGTTGCATACAATGAGCTTATTCTGGGATGCCGTGTAGTTCCAGTTGATTCTGTTGAGCGGCTCTCTGCCGGTGTATTCCTTTGAACCTGATATGATAAACGGATCCTCGTTTATGAATCTTCTTACATTTATTTCTCCGAGGGGTTCGTTAAAGGACAGTATAGCATCTCTTCCGTCTGATGCGGTAGGGAGAACGGTTATTTCTATGTTTACGGAAATATTAAGTGAGGTCTTTACAAGTCCCAGAATATCGGTTGCGGTTATAATCGTATCCTGAAAGGCGAATACACCTCGTTTTGTGCATTTTATGCGTCTTACTCTTGTGCATCTGTTTTTGGGCTTTAAAGTAAAAACGCCCGGTATAAAGGTCGATTCGCTTCCACTTGTCTGTGCGGCAGAGTCTTTTTTTGAAAAACTCAGCCACTTTGAGGTGGAAAGCTCGGTCTTTATCCAGGGCAGGGGAACAAGACGGCGGTTTTCTATAACCTCCGTCAGTTCGATAATATCTCCTTCATAAACCTCGTTTTTGTTTACAAAGGCGGTATAGCTTATTCCTTTGAAGGCGTACCTGCTGTATACGTTTATTTCAAGTACGGCAAGCACAATAAGGATAAGGCAGATTGCAACAAGTTCCATATATTAAATAGCTTCCGTGGGTACGGGAATGTCAGCGATAAGTCTGTTTATCATATCAGTCTTTGCGTCTGTACCATCCTTCATAACGGTACCTCTGGTTATTATTCTGTGGGCGCATACGTAGGGAGCTACAAGCTTTACGTCTTCGGGTGTAACAAATTCTCTGCCTCTTAAAGCGGCTCTTGCCTGGGACATACGCTTGAGGGCGATAAGTCCACGGGTGCTGACGCCGAGCTTTATGTTGGAATTGGTTCTTGTGGCTATGCCTATATCGGCAATATAACCTCTTACAGCCTCGTTTACCTTTATTTCGTCTACAGCCTTTATCATAGTTATAAGCTCATCCGTATCTGTAACGGGTGTGAGCTCTTCGATAGGATGTACGGTCCTGGCGTTGTCAAGGACGTCCATTTCTGATTCTCTGTCAGAATATCCAAGAGTCAGCTTTATAATAAAACGGTCAAGCTGTGCTTCGGGCAGGGGATAGGTGCCTGCGGTTTCAACAGGGTTTTCTGTAGCAAGCACAAGAAAAGGTGCAGGAAGGCTGAAGAGCTTATTGTCAATAGACGCCTGCTTTTCTTCCATACACTGAAGGAGTGCAGATTGTGTTCTGGGAGTTGCACGGTTTATTTCGTCAGCAAGAAGGATATTGGCGAATATCGGACCTTCTCTGAAAATAAATTCCTGCTCCTTCATATTGAAAAAGTGTATGCCGGTTATATCCGAAGGGAGAAGGTCAGGGGTGAACTGGATACGGCTGAACTTAGCGTCTATGCTTTTTGCAATAGCTCTTGCAAGTATAGTCTTACCTGTGCCGGGTACGTCCTCCAGCAGAACGTGACCGCCACACAGCATAGCCATAATTACAAGGTCGATTTTATCGTCCTTGCCTTTTATTACCTTTGATACGTTTTCGCGAAGCTTTACAGCATATTCCTGAACAATCATAACAGATTCCTTTCGGCTCTTTATATCAGTTGTAATATTTATCGTAGTTTACAAGCTCGTCAAGTAATGCAGGGAGCTTTTCTTCTATTTCTTCGTCAGGGAACTGGCAGGTGCCTACTGCTCTGTGACCGCCACCGCCGTATTTCAGCATAAGTGAGCCTACGTCTACGTTGCTTGTGCGGTTTAAGATAGAGTAGCCTACAGCTACGGAGCAACCCTTACCACCTTTTCCGTTTACTATCCATGCAGAGATGTTCTGAGCAGGGTAGAGGCTGTATATCAGGAATCTGTTGCCTGTATATATCGTTTCAACCTTGCGAAGATCGGTTATTATTACGTCACCTTTTATAACCGTGTTTTCTGCAACCATCTTTTTAAAGAGATCGGTCTGCTCGTTGTAAAGCTCGATTCTTTCCTTTATGTCGGGCATATTGAGGATTTCTTCCGTACTCATTGTGGCACAGCAGACAAGTAATTTTTCCATAAGCTGATAGTTGCTTATTGTGAAGTTTCTGAATCTGCCGAGACCTGTTCTGGGGTCCATAAGAAAACCTATGAGAATCCAGCCTTCAGGATTAAGTATTTCTTCTGCAGTAAGATTGCCGCTGTCAACCTTGTCAACGGCTAACATAAGGTCGTCAAAGTTCGGGAATTTCTCCTTGCCGCCATAGTAATCATAGATGATTCTTGCGGCACTGGGAGCTATTCTGCTTTCACCCTTGTACTGCCCCTTTATCTTGAGTCTTTCTTCCTCGCTGGAGTGGTGGTCGAACCACAGTCCGCAACCGGGAGCAAAAGGAACGTTTGCAAGAACGTCGTTTTCGGTTACGGGAACAAGTCCATCCTGAATATCCTTTGGGTGAGCAAAGGTCCAGCTGTCTATTACACCTGCTTCAAGCAGAAGTGCGCCACAAGCAAGTCCGTCAAAATCCGATCGTGTTATAAGTCTCATAGTAATACGTTCCTTTCTTATTCCTGTAATAAAATCTGCATATGCTTTGTGCAGATTACATTTATTTCATTATAACAGATTTTTTTAATTTAATCAAGTAAAATAATAAAATATGTGCAAAAATTTAACGCAGAAAATCTATAGCTTTCTGCGTTAATAAATTATAGATAGAATTTGAGGTATATCTGCTTCAGCCTGCCTGCTGATTTCATGACAAGATCGTAAAGCATTCTGGTGTAAATATATACCTGCTTTCTTTCTTCTTGTGAAACTCCGTTTGCTGAAAATTCCGCTTTTTCGATTACTCTCATAATGTCCTGGAGATTATTTCTCTTATCAGATATATTCATAAGAGCATCTACTCTTACGGCAAATTCGGTTGGCAGTTCACTGATTTCCGGGGTTATGTCCGTTACTGCAAAAAGCTTCATTATAAATAAATGCATTTCTTTTACAGAAGTCGTACAATCGCCTGTGGCAAATCTCTTCCAGCGGTTTCTGATTTTGTTTCCGACAGAGATTGCTGTCAGGTAAATTATTGCGATGATAATTATAATAACGGCTAAAATCAGAAGAATTATCAGTAACGGGTTATTGTTGCCTTTTTCTCCGTGTAATCCAGCGTTTGAGTTACCGGTTGTCTGTGACGTCTGCGGAGGAGTTGTTACCTCGGACGAATCGGGGGAAGAGGATGATACCGGTGGCGTTGTCTGCTTGTTGCTCGTAGTTGTGTTTGTGGGAGGCGTTGTCGCTTGGGGTGTCGTTCCATCGGGATCACCTGTTGATGGCGTTGTATCATCCGACCAACCGGTAGGATCGAATGCCATCCAGCCGAGATTCGGGAAATAGACCTCTACCCATGCGTGAAGATCCTTTTCTACTAAGGTTTTTTCATAATAGCCCGTATCTTCATTCAGAGTGAGCTCACCTGTGGAAAAGCCTGATACGTATCTTGCGGGAAGTCCGTGTTCTCTCAGCGCAAGCACCATAGACGAGGCGTAGAGAGCACAATGTCCTTCCTTCGTTTTGAAAAGGAATTTTCCTAAAATGGTATTTTCGCTGTCTGATGAATTGTTTGCTGTAAGAGAATACGTATATTTGTGCTTCAGATATTCGCATAGAGCAAAGGCATACATATAATCTGAATTAAGGGCGGAGGGGGATATGTCGTAAGATGCTTCGAACTCGCTGAGAAGCTTTTGCATATTCTCTTTTTCGCTGTCGGGTACGTGAGAATAATTGTCTTTTATATATCTGTCATACTCAAGCTTGTTCTGATGGTATTCCGCCGCTTCTTTGTCGGTAAAGCCGATGCTTTGCAGAGCTTCGTAGGAGGTGTTTGCTGAAAGAGTATCACTTGTGGTTGACGCAAACCAGAGACTGTATACCGGTGATATAACGTCCGTTTCAAAGTTTTTCATCCAGTTCTTTTTATCAGATATTCTTATAGCGCTATCTGCATAGACTGAGAACTGTTCGTTGTATGCGTAGGAGGTGTTTGCAGGTACGTAGGGCTTGAAGACGATATCCGTATTCTGCAGATAGTCTATGCTTATATGACTGTAGCTTGCAATACTGCGCAGTATACTGTATATGTTGGTGTTTTGAGATTCTGTGTAGTATTTGTCCAGATGGAGGGTAGCAAAGGCATCGTCTATACTGCTGAAATAGACGTTCAGTTGATTGAACTCATTGGATGTGTAATTGTTTGAGCTGAAAATCAGGTCAGATATGTAAATCTGATATAAAAGGTCAGGCTTGAAATTTTTGTCGATATTATATCCGTCGTAGGATAAGGAACCATTTTTATCCTTCTGGATAACGCTTGTCCAGGTACTACCGGTAAAATCGACGCCTACGTCACCTACGAGGTAGAAGGAGTCGGGTTTATCTGCCCTGATTTTAAGAACGGGTTTTTCAGAAGAAAAGGGAGGCGCATTGATTCCTATATCGTTTTTTGTGAAAAAGTTATCGGAGGAGAAATATCCGTTGAAGGGTGCGCCGCCTTCTCCGGAAAATATAGATCCGATGTAATCACCTGCGTCGCTGAAAAAGTCCGTTACGGTATTTACGATTTCCTTGACGTCAAGCGTGGAATAACCAGGGAAGAAGCTTTGTACCGAGAAAAATGTAGTAAAGGCAATTGCACCTGCAAGTATGCCGCAGATACAGTTTCTGCTGTGCTTTGAAAGTTCGGCTATTGCCGCTTCTACGTAAGAAGCACCGTTTTGGGGTTTGCTTTTTTTCTTGTCCTTTTTTGTTCTTTTAGCAAGTAATCTTTCTTCTTCAAAAAGATTTGACGATATGGAGTGGAGTGCGAAAAACGCAGGAACCATAATCAGCACGTAGGGATTATAATCGGCTCTTTCTGCTATAAAGGCCGGTATATATAATATTGCCCACGTTATAATTGTTCCGATGGCCGAAAACTTCTTATGAGTGAAGAATACAGTTGTCAGGCATACGATACCTGCCACAATGAAAGTCGCTGTTCCCATTAACGATAGGTATTCTTTGGTTTTGGTGAGGAAGGCAATCGAGTTGTGCGGAACAAACTGTGCCGTCTGCAACAGTCTGCTGTCAAGTGTGAGTAACAGATGTTCCCATAAAAGAAGCATTGCATTGTTTATGGTTTCGTGCAGGAATGAGTAGAAGATGATACAGATAACAACTATGACGGGGACTGTATATCTTTTTCTTGCGACAAGGAAAACCGGGAAAAGCGGTGTTACAAACAGCAGTACGTGTGATATTGCCGAGCTGAGCTCATATGGTATGTTGTAAAAGTCTGCAAAACACATAAGTGTTCCTGCACACAGTACGTACGTCAGCAAAAGCTTAATGATAAGAGACAGTACAAGATTTGTGTTTTTCTTGTTCTGCGTGCCTATCAGTACGATTGGTCGCTTTGCTTCCGTTTTTTTCTTTTCTTTTGATTTCAAAACGTATCTCCGTAAATCAGCGTTTATTTATTTCTATATAGTTCTATTGCGTGACCGAGTGAAGAGACGAGATTGTTTCTGTCGATTCTCCACAGCTCTGTACCTGGTGCCGATGAAATGGCTTCGATAAGTGATTTCTGTTCTTCCGACAACTCGTCGGATTCGACAAAGAGTATTCTGATTTTTTTATTTCTGAACAGCTCGATACCACTTATAATGCTTATAAAATCGTTTCTGAGCTGTGAGGTAATGAAATATACCGATCCCGAATCTGTAGGTACTTCACCGATACTTTTTACCAGATTTTCAGGCAAAAAGGTATCTTGCTGTCTTGGTAATATGCTCATTGTGTTATAGAACAGCGAGAAATCATCGTTGTTCTTTACGAGTCTTTGCTCGCAGGTTTTTGTAAGCGGTGAATACCATAAATTGAGACAGCTTTGTCTTTCGTTTATAAGCATCATATTAATGGCAATAAGCGTTTCAATTATGCAGTCGGATTTTTCTGCGTTTTCCTCGTCAAAGGGGGAATATTCGTTCAGATCGGCAATAGCTATTGCCGTACCGCCGATGCTTTGTTCAAACTGCTTTACCATAAGCTTGTCCTGTTTAGCGGACATTTTCCAATGGATGTGCTTGACAGGATCGCCAGGGATATATTCTCTGATATTCGTAAAGCTGTTCTTTTCAAAGGAGAAGTTGTTTACGGATTCCGTTTCGCTGTCGCTTGAGGATATATCACGGACCGGGCTTATTATATGCTTTCTCGGAAGAATAACGATTTTTTCGTATTGCTCTATTTTTCTGGTGAACTTGAAAAGTCTTAAAAAATCGTAGGTTTCTATTTTTTCAATGCCGCAATCATACACCCCTCTGAGCTTTATCGGTGTGCTGAAATTTATATTGACTGTAGAGAAGGGTGATATTGACATAAGTATATTCTGATATTCGAAAAGGCTCGTGCTTCTGAGAGGGAAATAGCCGATTGTTCCGGCGGGTGCTATAGGGATGATGAATCGGTTGGTAAGCTTCAGCGATACTGTAAAGGCTTCCATTTTTTCGGCGTAGAGTACCCGGTATTCCATTTTTGCTTTGATAAGCTTTGATGCTGCAAATCCCAGCAGAAGCGACAGTATGGGCATAAGCAGTGAAAATAAGAACAGTACGGACGTCAGCTTGCTTCTGTAGGAAAACATCAGAACCGTGCATACGATAACGAATATCAGGTAAAATAATCTGTGTTTATTCATAAATCAGATCCTTTATTCTGCGTTGCCTGTAAAGGGAGGCTTGATTGCCTTCAGTATCTCTGCAATGACGTTGTCGACGGTTATATGCTTGACTCTTGCTTCCTGAGTAAGATGGATTCTGTGAGGGAGCACGTACGTAGTCATCTGCGCAATATCTTCGGGGGTTACATAGTCTCTGCCATCCATAAAGGCACAGCTCTGAGCCGCTCTCATAAGCGCTAATGAAGCTCTTGGGCTTGCACCGAGAGAAACGAAGGGGTGATTTCTTGTAGTAGATACGATCTCAACGATATATTTGTATATTGCGGGATCGATATGTATTTCCTTTACGGCGTTTGTGCTGGCTATTATATCTGCAGCACTGCAGATGGGCTTGATGTTGTCAAGCGGATCTGATATTTTTCTTGTGTGCAGAATCATCATTTCGTCCTTGAGGTCGGGATAGCCGAGTGAAAGCTTGAGCAGAAAACGGTCAAGCTGAGCTTCGGGGAGGGGGAAGGTTCCCACGTAGCCGAATTCGTTTTCTGTTGCAATTACCATAAAGGGTTCGGGGAGAGTATGCGCTACGCCATCAACGGTAACCTTTTTTTCTTCCATTGCTTCAAGAAGCGATGACTGGGTTTTGGGCGAGGTTCTGTTGATTTCGTCGGCAATGAAAATATTAGTCATAATAAGTCCCTGACGGTACTCGAATCTTTCAGACGCTTTATTATACATAGTAAAGCCGGTTATGTCAGATGCCATAACGTCGGGGGTGAACTGCACGCGTCTGCAGGAGAGGGAAGTGGCTTTTGACAAAGCCATAGCGAGTGTTGTTTTACCGGTACCGGGTACGTCCTCGATAAGTACGTGACCTCCTGAAATAAGGGAGGTTATAAGCATTTTTACGGCAGTCTCCTTACCGATGATTACCTTTTCAATCTGTTTTACAAGCTCATTCATAAGCTCTGAAAGCTGTTTTGGTGTTTTATTTGTATCCATGATGATTCCTTTGCTTTATATGAAATTTATTATGATAAAGTATTATACTTTATAATTATATCAAAGTTGTAGTATTAAATCAACCTTTTTGTAAAAATGTTACCAAATTGTAATAATTTAATATTGCAAGAAATTTGGTTTTGTGTTAATATAATAAAAACAAGAAAAGAGGATGGTTCAATGCTAAAGAAAATTCTTTCACCGAAATCCTGCGCAGATTGCAGAGTTTGTTGCGTTTTTGACAGAGATGATATATGGGAAATTCCTTTGTTATCAGAGGAGCTTCTGGACTATATAAAAGAGAACGTGAATCCTGATATAGAATATAAAAAGTACGGCGATGAGTATAGACTGTCTATGTCCTTCGGAGAGGGTGAGGAACTGTCTTATTGTCCTATGCTCACGAAAACAGGCTGTGCTCTTGGAGACAAGAAGCCTTTTGATTGCAGAGTATGGCCGTTCAGGGTGAATCGTATTTCTGATACCCTTTGTGGTATTACCGTGTCGCCTGTCTGCGAAAGTGTGTCTCAGCTTTCACTGAAGAAGCTCAGCGATTTCCTTTTTGATGAAAGCGAAGGGGAGAGTCTTGCAGAAGTTATGTTCTCCTACGTGAAACAGCATCCTGATAACGTAAAGCCTTATATCGAAAAATATCCGATTCTTGCATTAAGGGAGCTTTAAAATTGTTCCCCCGGTATATAAGACTGTTTTTTTGAAAAAATGTTTCATAAATTTTATAAAAAAATGAAACCTCACTCAAAAGGTGAGGTTTCAGATTTTTTCTCGGAAAAGAAAAAACGCCGTGAATATTTCCACGACGAATTAGATGGAGCGGATTACGAGGCTCGAACTCGCTACCTCCACCTTGGCAAGGTGGCGCTCTACCAGATGAGCTAAATCCGCATTTTATTTGGTGCCTCCGGTCGGAATCGAACCAACGACACGAGGATTTTCAATCCTCTGCTCTACCGACTGAGCTACAGAGGCAGAAAATCTGGCGACCTGGATGGGACTCGAACCCACGACCTCCGCCGTGACAGGGCGGCGTTCTAACCAACTGAACTACCAGGCCATAATGGTGGAAACTATAGGGCTCGAACCTATGACCCTCTGCTTGTAAGGCAGATGCTCTCCCAGCTGAGCTAAGCTTCCACGTTGTGTCGTTCGGGATTTTGTTTGTCCCGCCTGACAGTTATATATTATACACGAATAAAAAACATTTGTCAACACATTTTTTTAAAAAATTAAACATTTGTGCATATAAGACAACTTGATTTAGAATATTATTTTCGCTATTGTTAAAAATCAACAACAAAACTATTGAATAAAATAAAAAACTCCGCCAAAACTATAGCAAGGATGAGATTATCATCCTTCAGAATTTAATGGCAGAATCCGGGAAAGGAAAAATTATGGATAAAATTGCCCTGTTTATTCTTCTTATAGGTGGAGTCAACTGGGGACTTGTAGGACTGTTCCAGTTTGATCTTGTCGCCTGGGCATTCGGAGGCAGCGGAAGTGTCATCAGCAGAATAATATATATACTTGTAGCGTTATCAGCGGTATGGTGTATTTCTTTGTTCTTCAGAAAAAACGAGCTTATCGAAACTGACAGAGACACTCATCATATAAATAACTGATTCCTCCTTTGAAAAACTGCTGTGCCGAAAAAATTCGGTACAGCGGTTTTATTTTTTGCATATTGTGTCCGACTGCTTCATATATTGGGATAAGCAAAACAACCTGAAATGCTTCAGGATGAAAAAAAGGAGGACTATATGGAATTTTCAGTAATCAGACAGCCTGTATCGGTAAACGAGGTAGTTTATGACGGTCAGGCGGAGCAGGGGGTAGAATTTGACTATATTCTGCCGGATTATTATCCCGATATATTCAATATTGTAAAGTGTACCCTGAAGCCCAAAATTTCATCATACAACGTATCGGGTGATAAGCTGATATGCGATGGAGTTGTTTCTATCTTTGTACTGTATCTTTCTGAGAACAGCAGCGATATAAACTGTGTTGAGCATCGGTACACCTATTCAAAGACGGTAGACCTGCCAAGGATATGTGACGGTGCAGGCGTTTCTATCACAGCAAAAACCGACTATTGTACCTGCCGTGCGGTATCGGGAAGAAGGCTTGATGTGAGAGGTGCTGTAAGCTTCAAGATAAAGGTTACCTCTGACAAGACTGTAGAGATAGTCACAGATGCCGAGGGCTGTGGCATTCAGCTCAGAAGAATGCCGGTTGTTTATTGTGGTAAGAGAATATCCGTACAAAAGCAGTACGTGGCGAGAGAAGAAATCGAAGCAGATGATATAAGGGGTAACGTAAAGAATATCATAAGCGTTGAAACAGCTTGTACGGTAAATGAAAGCAAGATTGTTTCGGATAAGGTGGTGCTGAAGGGAGAAGCAAAGCTCAGAGCGGTTTATACCTACGAAGAAAATGGAAAGACCGACTTTGGAGTGCTGGAGGCGGATATACCGTTAAGTCAGATAATTGACGCTGAAGGCGTTACCGAAAGGCATACGTGCTATTCTCATTTCAGAACGCTGGCTTGCGAGCTTATTGTAAAGCAGACGAATGAAAACGGCAGTACTGTGTTCGGCTGTGAGCTTACTGTCGAGGCTAAGGTGAGCGCAAGCTGTGAGGATACCATATATCCCGTCATAGATACCTACTCCACAGATTATGAAAGCAGTTTTTCCGTTATGCAGTTAAAGACTGAGACCAGCCCCAGATATATTTCGCAACAGCAGACGCTGAGAGAAAGCTTATCCTGCGCTGATATTCCGCTTCAGAGCGTTGTGGATTGCAGTTGTGAGCTGAGCAATATAATATGCAAGGATAAATCCCCTGACGAACTGCTTATATGTGGTCAGGCACTTTATACCTGCATTATAAAGAAGGAAGACGGAGCTCCTTTGTTTATAGAAAAAACAAGTCCCTTTGAAATGACTGTGGCAGTAAGTGGAGTTAATGCCGATAGCAGCATCGAACCTTATCTTCAGGTAACGTCTGTAGGCTACAGTATTGACGGTGAGGGCAGAATAGACGTCAGAGCAAACGTTCTGGTTCAGGGTTGCCTTTATCAGAGTGTATCCGTTGATATTATCAAGGATGTGGCGGTGGATGAATCCGTGTGCAAGGAAAAACAGTCGGATTATCTGTTAAAGCTTTACTTTGCTGAAAAGGATGAGCTTGTGTGGGATATTGCAAAGCGATATAATACCTCTGCAGAGGCTATACTTTGTGAAAATGGCATTGAAGAAGGAGAAACTGCAGACGGAATGCTGCTTATCCCTATTGTGTAAATGATACTATAAAGGAGATGAATTAATTATATGTCTGAATCAATTTATAAAGATATATCAGAACGTACGGGCGGAAATATATATATCGGTGTGGTAGGTCCTGTCCGTTCGGGAAAATCAACGTTTATAACAAAGCTTATGAACGAGTTAGTAATTCCTTCAATAAGCGACGAGAATATAAAGGAAAGAGCAACTGATGAACTTCCACAGTCGGCGGCGGGTAAGACTATTATGACTACCGAACCGAAGTTTGTGCCTGAAAACGCCGTAAATATCGTATTTCAGGATAACGTTTCGATGAACGTGAGGCTTATAGACTGCGTAGGCTACATAGTACCCAGCGCAAAGGGGTATATTGAAAACGAAGCTCCTCGTATGGTACAGACACCCTGGTTTGACGAGGAAGTTCCGTTCAATATGGCGGCGGAGGTAGGAACACACAAGGTTATTACCGAGCATAGCACAATAGGTATCGTAGTTACAACCGACGGAAGCATTACCGATATACCCAGAGAGGAATATGAAGCGGCAGAGGAGAGAGTTATAGAAGAACTCAGCGGTATCAATAAACCATTTGCGGTAGTTCTTAACTGTAAAGATCCGGAATCCGATGATGCTATGACAATGGCACAGAGGTTATCAGATAAGTACGGAAGAAAGGTTATACCTGTAAATTGCCTCGATATAACCGAAGCTGATATTGCCGAAATACTCAGATCTGTACTTGTACAGTTTCCTGTAAGAGAGATAAATATCCGTATCCCGAAATGGGTCAGCGTACTCGGAAAAGAGCATTGGCTCAAAAAGGAGATATTTGATCGCATCAGAGCGGCTTCCCAGAATATAAAGTCTATGGATGACATCGGAAACTTCGCCGTGTGTATGGGGGAATGTGATAACATTTCAGGCTGTGTTACCGATAAGGTGGAGCTTGGTACGGGTGCAGGCTACGTAACAGTTAATCTGGCTGGCAATCTTTTTTATCAGATACTCGGCGAAACTACGGGTATTCAGCTTCGTGACGAAGGGGATCTTATGCCCTGTATGATAGAGCTTGCGGCTATAAAGAAAAAGTACGAAAAGGTCAAAGCGGCGCTTGATGAGGTGCAGGCAACAGGCTACGGTATCGTTATGCCGGGACTTGAAGAGCTTACTCATGAAGAGCCTGAAATTGTAAAGCAGGGCGGAAAATACGGCATCAGACTCAAAGCGTCAGCGCCATCCGTTCACATGATGCTTGCCAATATCAATACCGAGGTCAGTCCTATCGTTGGTAGCGAAAAGCAGTCGGAGGAGCT